>CALAED010000070.1 GCA_937891035.1 uncultured Thermomonosporaceae bacterium
TCGGCCGAGCAGCGTCAGCGGGTCAAGATAGACCAAGCCGCGGCGCAGGCCCCAATGCAGGCAAGTCACCCGCCCGCAGTGGCCGCGGATGTCCTCGACGAGGCCGAGCCGCTGCCCCGCCGCGACGCGCTGCCCCGGCCGGACTGCGGAGCGTACGGGCAGGTATGAGGTGCGCAGCGCGCCGTGGACGACCGTCACCACGCCCCGCCCGGCCAGCCGCCCCGCGTAGCCGACGCGCCCCGGGCCCGCGGCGAACACCGGCCGGCCGGGTGGGGCGGCCAGATCGACGCCGCGATGGCCGGGCAGCCACGGACGCGGGGGCGGACGGTAGTCGCGCACCACGCGCGGCACGGGAGATAACGGCCATCGCCAGTCAGGCGGCGCGGGTGGGCCTGGTCGGCCGGGGAAGTCCGGGAGGTCGGCCGGGGCAGGTTGGCCGGGGAAGTGCAGAAGCAGGGCAGCGAGCGCGCAGGTCACTGTGAGCATGCCCGTGAGACTGCCGACCCGTCGCGGCCGCCGCCAGAGCCCACGCGAACTGTGGATAACGACGGGGGCGTGCGGATTCCACGGCGGGCGGGATCTTCCCATAGACTTGCCGTGACGGTCATGACGACCGAATTCACGCGCCCGCCGGCCGCCGACCCGCACAGCACCGCAGGGTTGACGGGGCAAACCCCTCGGTCCGTGGCTGAAGCCGCGGCGGGGTCTGTCCGGGCGCAGACAACAACCGAAACGAGGCCCAAAGGGCAACCGGGCCAGACAGGAGAACCACGGGCATGGCACCCGTCGTCACCATGCGGCAGCTGCTCGAAAGCGGAGTCCACTTCGGTCACCAGACGCGCCGGTGGAACCCCAAGATGAAGCGCTTCATCCTCACCGAGCGCAACGGCATCTACATCATCGATCTCCAGCAGTCGCTGTCGCACATCGATCGTGCCTACGAGTTCATCAAGGAGACCGTCGCGCATGGCGGCTCGATCCTGTTCGTCGGCACTAAGAAGCAGGGGCAGGAGGCCATCGCCGAGCAGGCGCGGCGCGTCGGTATGCCGTACGTCAACCAGCGCTGGCTGGGCGGGATGCTCACCAACTTCTCCACCGTCCACAAGCGCCTCACGCGGCTGAAGGAGCTCGAGGAGCTCAACTACGACGATGTCGCGGGCTCCGGCATGACCAAAAAGGAGCTGCTGATGCGCAAGCGCGAGAAGGACAAGCTGGAGCGCACTCTCGGCGGCATCCGCGACATGGCCAAGGTGCCCAGCGCGGTGTGGATCGTGGACACCAAAAAGGAGCACATCGCCGTCAACGAGGCGCGCAAGCTTGGCATCCCGGTGGTGGCCATCCTCGACACCAACTGCGACCCGGACGAGGTCGACTACCCGATCCCCGGCAACGACGACGCGATCCGGAGCGTCAGCGTGCTGACGCGGGTGGTGGCCGACGCCGTCGCCGACGGCCTGATCGCTCGGGCCGGTGCCGCAACCTCGGGCGACGAGAAGCCCCGCGAGGCCGGCGTCGAAGAGCCGCTCGCCGAGTGGGAGCGCGAGCTGCTCGAGCGCGACAAGGGCACCGACGCCGCGACCGGAGCGGTACAGCAGGACACGGCCACAGACACGGCCACGGACACGGACACGGCGACCGCCACGGCCGAGGCGACCGCCACGGCCGATGCGACAACGGCCGATGCGACAACGGCCGAGACGACAACGGCCGAGACGACTCAGGCCGCTGAGGCCGCGCAGACCGTCGCCGACGCCGTGGCCGGTGACCAGGCTGCCGAGCAGGGCGCCGAGCAGGCGGCCGGTGCGCCGGCCGGCGGGGACCAGGCCGCCGAGAGCTGACGAGGCCCACGAGAGCCGACGAGAGCTGGTGACGCGCCGACCAGGGGCAGGCTATGACGGACCTGATGACCAACGACACCATCTCGGGGTCGATCGGGGCTGACGAGCGCCGACCTTGCGTCGCGCGACCGTAGGACGCGACCGCAGACTGGAGAGAAACCGAAATAATGGCGAACTTCACCGCCGCTGACGTCAAGCGGCTCCGCGAGCTGACCGGCTCCGGGATGATGGACTGTAAGAATGCGCTTACCGAGGCCGGCGGCGACTTCGACCGGGCCGTCGAACTCCTGCGCCTCAAGGGCGCGAAGGACGTCGGCAAGCGGGCCCAGCGTACGGCGGGCAACGGCCTGGTGGCGACGCACTTCGCCGGCACCGGCAACGCCGTGCTGCTCGAGCTCAACTGCGAGACCGACTTCGTCGCCAAGAACGAACAGTTCATCGCGCTGGCGAACAGGATCGCCGAGTTCGCGGCCACGGGCGACGCGGGCGACGCGGGCGCCTTGCTCGGTGCTGAGATCGAGCCGGGTACGACCGTACAGGCGCTGATCGAGGCGAACAGCGCCAAGCTCGGCGAGAAGCTTGAGCTGCGCAACTTCGCCCACTTCACGGGCGGCTATGTCGCCAGCTACCTGCACAAGTCCGACCCGCAACTGCCGCCGACAACCGGCGTGCTTGTCGAGTTCGACGCCGAAAATCCCGAGGTCGGCAAGGACATCGCGCAGCAGGTCGCGGCCATGGCGCCGAAGTACCTCGCCCGTGACGACGTGCCCGCCGAGGCGATCGAGAAGGAGCGGGCGCTGGCCGAGCAGATCACTCGCGACGAGGGCAAGCCGGAAAAGGCGATTCCAAAAATCGTCGAAGGCAGGGTCAACGCCTACTTCAAGGATTTCGTGCTACTCGAACAGGCGTTCGTCAAGGACAACAAGAAGACGATCGCCAAAGTTCTCCAGGAGGCGGGGGTGACCGTACGCCGGTTCGCCCGCTTCAAGGTCGGTCAGGCGTAGGACTGGTAATTCTGGAGACGTGTAAAGCCAGTAGCGACAAGCTCAGCAGCAGCAATACCGAGGAGGCCGCCGACGTGCAGGACATGACACCGACTGACACGACGGCGGCCTCATCGTCGTGGGCATCGTCGTCCGAGCACTCCCACGGCTGGCGGCGTGTCGTTTTGAAGCTGTCGGGTGAGGCGTTCTCGGGCAGCGAGCCGCTCGGCATCGACCCGGGCGTCGTCCAGCACATCGCCAAGGCGATCGCCGAGGCCGTCAGCGACGGCGTCCAGGTCGCGGTGGTCGTCGGCGGCGGCAACATGTTCCGCGGCGCCCAGTTGTCCGAGCGCGGCATCGACCGCGCGCGCGGCGACTACATGGGCATGCTCGGCACCGTCATCAACTGCCTGGCGCTGCAGGATTTCTGCGAGAAACTCGGGCTCGATACGCGGGTGCAGACCGCGATCACCATGGGACAGGTCGCCGAGCCCTACATCCCGCGGCGGGCGATCCGCCACCTGGAAAAGGGGCGCGTGGTCATCTTCGGCGCCGGCCTCGGCCAGCCCTTCTTTTCCACCGATACCTGCGCCGCGCAGCGCGCTCTCGAGATCGGCGCGGACGCGGTGCTGAAGGGCACCAAGGTCGACGGTGTGTACGACGCGGACCCGCGACGCAACCCCGATGCCGTCCGCTTCGATCGCCTCGACTATGTCGAGGTTCTCAGCAGGGGCCTTAAGGTCATGGACGCCACGGCGATCAGCCTGTGCATGGACAATGGCCTGCCCATCGTGGTCTTCGACCTTATGGCCCAGGGCAATATCACCCGGGCCGTACGAGGTGAGAAAATCGGCACGCTGGTCAGCCCGCCGGACGGCTGAACGAAATCAGGATGGTCCAACCGCGCCGCATCGCGCCGACGCAGCCGGACATGACGGCACAATGAACTTGGGGGCGGGCCTCGGACAGGGGCCGGAATCAACGCGACAGGAGCCGAAGTGATCGACGAGATCCTCCTCGAGGCCGAGGAGAAAATGGAGAAGGCGGTCGCGGTCGCCAAGGACGACTTCGCCGGCATCCGTACCGGTCGGGTGACTCCCGCCATGTTCAACAAGATCACCGCGGAGTATTACGGCACGCCGACGCCCATCAACCAGCTGGCGTCGTTCTCTTTGCCCGAGCCCCGGATGGTGATCGTCCAGGTGTTCGACAAGTCGTCGATGTCGGCCGTCGAAAAGGCGATCAGAGACAGCGATCTCGGCGTCAACCCCAGCAACGACGGCAACGTCATCCGCGTGGTCTTCCCGGATCTGTCGGAAGAGCGGCGCCGGGAGTACATCAAGGTCGCCGGCGCGAAGGCCGAGGACAGCAGGATCTCGATCCGCAACATCCGGCGGCATGCCAAGGACGCGCTCGACAAGCTGGTCAAGGGCGGCGACGCGGGCGAGGACGAGGTACGGCGGGCCGAAAAGGAGCTCGAAGACGTGACGCACAAGTACGTCGCCAAGATCGACGAGCTCCTCGAACACAAGAGGGCCGAGCTGCTCGAGGTTTGATGGAACTGGAGCAGCGTCCGGGGTGGGAGACGCCGGCGTCTCGCGGGGAGACCGACGAACGCCTTCCCACGGCCGACTCACACGATGCCGGCCGGCCGGCCGCCGACCGGACAGATGCCGGTCGGTCCGACGCCGGTCACCCCGCGACCAATAGTCCGAACGCCGACCTCCCGAACGCCGACCTCCCGAACGCCGACCTCCCGAACGCCGAGCGTCCGGATGACGGTCAGCCGGACGCCGGTCAGCCCGCCGCCGACCGGCCGGAGGCCGCTCAGCCGGACGCCGACCATCCCGGGGCTGGCGCGACGGGCACCACGAAGGGTCCCGCGAGCGATCCCCGTGATCCCCAAGCCGCGGACGCCGACAGAGCCGGCGGCAAGACCGGCAAGGCCAACAAAACCGGCAAACCCGAGAAGACCAGGGGCAAGCGCGGTCCCGGCCGCAACCTGCCCATCGCGATCGGCGTCGGCCTCGCCCTCGGCGCGGTTGTGCTACTCAGCGTCTACCTCGTCAAATGGGTGTTCGTCGGGGTCATAGCGGTGTTCCTCGGCATCGCCATCCGCGAGCTGAGCGTGGCGCTGAACGGGCGCGGCATCAAGGTGCCGTTCGTACCGGTCGCGGCGGGCGGGCTGGCGATGCTGATCGTCTCCTACACCTCGGGGCCACGCGGGCTCCTGGCGGCCTTCAGCCTGACCGTGCTGTTTGTCCTCATCTGGCGGATGCCCGCCGGCGCCCGCCGCTACGTCCAGGACACGATGGCGGGCGTGCTCGCGGTCGTGTACGTCCCGTTCCTGGCCGGGTTCGCCGTTTTGCTTCTGGCATCGGCGGACGGCGCTGATCGCGTGATCACGTTCATGGCGATCACCGTCAGCAGCGACATCGGCGGCTTCTTCGCCGGGGCATTCCTCGGCCGGCATCAACTCGCCCCCAGCATCAGCCCGAAGAAGACCTGGGAGGGGTTGGCCGGATCGGCCCTCACCTGCATGGCGATCGGAGCGCTGCTGCTGCCGCTGTTGCTGAACGGCCATCTTTGGCAGGGCCTCGTCCTCGGCGCCGCCGTCGCGTGCAGTGCGACGCTGGGCGACCTGATCGAGTCCATGATCAAGCGCGATCTCGGCGTCAAGGACATGGGCCGGCTGCTCCCCGAGCACGGCGGCGTCCTCGATCGCCTCGACTCTCTGCTCGTGACGGCCCCCGTCGTCTGGCTTGGCCTGCAGATCTTCGTTCCCACCTAGACCCCGACCCCCGACAAAGACTTCCACGATCATGCCTGTTCAGCTGACCTTCGCGGCACCGCGCCGCGCGAAGCCGCCGCGCCACCTGGCCGATCTGACCGCGGCCGAGCGGCGCGACGCCGTCGTCGCGCTCGGCGAGCGGCCGTTCCGCGCCGATCAGCTGTCCCGGCACTACTTCCAGCGCCTTGAGGACGATCCGGCGGCCATGACCGACCTGCCGGCGGCGGTACGCGACCGGCTGGTCGCCGAGTTGCTGCCGCCCCTGCTCACCCCCGTACGGGAGCTGTCGTGCGACGACGGGATGACGCGCAAGACGCTGTGGAAGGCGTTCGACGGCACGTTCATCGAGTCCGTGCTGATGCGGTACCCGGACCGCGTGACGATGTGCGTGTCCTCACAGGCCGGCTGCGGCATGAACTGCCCGTTCTGCGCGACGGGACAGGCGGGGCTCACCCGCAATCTGTCGGCCGCCGAGATCGTCGAACAGGTCGTCGCCGGCGCCCGCGCCCTCATGCGCGCGGGGTTGCGGCCGCGCGTGAGCAACGTCGTCTTCATGGGCATGGGAGAACCCCTGGCCAACTACACGGCCGTGATCGGTGCCGTCAGGCGCATCGTCGAACCCGGTCCGGCGGGGCTCGGCATCTCACAGCGCTCCGTCACGGTGTCGACCGTCGGCCTCGTCCCGGCGATCGAGAGGCTCGCGGCTGAAGGCCTCCAGGTGCGCCTGGCCGTGTCGCTGCACGCACCGGACGACGATCTGCGGGACGAGCTCGTACCGGTCAACACCCGCTGGAAGGTCGGCGAGGTACTCGAGGCGGCGTGGGCGTTCGCGCGCACGACCACGCGGCGCGTTTCCATCGAGTACGCGCTGATCAGGGACATCAACGACCAGGCTTGGCGGGCCGACCTGCTCGGCCGGCTCTTGAAGGGCCATCTCGTCCACGTCAATCTGATCCCGTTGAATCCGACGCCAGGGTCGAAATGGACCGCGTCTCGGCCGGCGGACGAGCGCGAGTTCGCCCGGCGACTGGCGGCGTACGGCGTGCCGGTGACGGTACGTGATACTCGCGGCCGGGAGATCGACGGTGCCTGTGGGCAGCTGGCCGCCGCCACCACCAGGACGAACGCGACAACGAGCTGATATCAGGAAATGAAAGCCAGGAACAGGCCGGCAGACGCTCAACAGCCCACAAAAGCAGCGAAGCGCGCGAAGCGCGCAAAGCATTCGAAGCGCCGGAGCACCTCTGACACGGCGAACGCAGCCGACCCCGCGCAGGCTTCCACGAGCGCGCACGCGTCGAAGCCCGCTAAGCCCGCTAAGCCCGCTAAGCCCGCTAAGGCCGGCAAGGCCGGCAAGGCCGTGTCACGCATCCCCCGGCGGCTGCGCGGCTATCGTCGTGCCCAGGTCGATGCCGTGCTCGCCGGCATCGCCGGAACGCTTGGCACGGCCGAGCTCACCGGCCCGCCGGTCACCGCCGAGCAGACGCGGGCCGCCCGCTTCGGCCTGGAGCTGCGTGGGTACGATCGCCGAATCGTCGACGAGTTGCTCAGCGAGCGCATCCGCGAGCTGGAGGCTTACGAGCAGGTAGGCGGCTACAGCGCCAGGCACGCCCGGACCCGCGCCCCGGCACGTTTCTCGCCGGTCAGCGCCGACTGGCTGGTCGAGTGGATCACTAACGCGCAATTCGGCGTGGTGCGGGTCAGGCGGGGCTATGACGAGCGCGACGTGGACGCCTTCCTGGCCCGCGTGGTCGCCGGGCTGGAAGGCGAGGCGCCGCCCGTAAGCGGCCGCGACGTCAGGGAGAGCAGGTTCCGCACGGTGCGTTTCGGCGCCGCCTACGGCGAACGCGAGGTCGATCGCTTCCTCGACCAGCTCGCCTCCGCGCTCGACGGGCTGAGCAAGGGCTGACCGCTGCGGGGTTTTCCACAGTTCATGAAACCCATGGCGACGGGCCTGACCGTACGGCACGATGACCGGCCATGGATTGGTTCATCACTCAGTGTGATCAATTGCGTGCGATGTTCCGGGCGTTCTTCCCGGCGACGGTCACCGATGCCATCATGTCGCTGGCCCGCCCGGCACTGCGGCTTTCAAGCGGTCCGGCCGAGGCGCGATCCCGGCTGGGCGGCCCGCCAGTGCTGCCGGCCGGCACGCCATGGCCGATGTGGGGCGATCGGCCGCTCGACTTCGTTGGCGTCATCGACTTCGGCGAGCTGGCGAGCGAGGGGTGGTTGCCCGAGCTGACCGGCGTGGGCAGCACCGCCTTCTACTACGCGACGGGGCTGCCGCGCCCGTGGGGCGATGACCCGACGCAGACCGCCGGCTGGCGGGTGCTGCCGGGGGCCCGCGTCCCGGCCGGCCCCGCGACGCTTCCCGAGGTCAGGCTCGGCGCCAGCCCGTTCGTCTCCCTGCCCAGCCCGCACGAGCCGGTGCTCCGGATCCTGCGAGGTGCTCGGCGCCACCAGACCGGCGGCTGGCCGGTGGTCGTGCAGCGAGCGGTGTGGCCCGACTGCGCACTGGCCGCCGCCGGCCACCCGCTCGACGCCGGCCACCCGCTCAACGCCATGAGTCCGCTCGACGCCGATCCGGCGTCCGCCGAGGTCGACGTCGAGCCAAGGTCCCGGCCCGGCGCCGCGGCCGACTGGCGGCTGCTTCTCCAACTCGACTCCGATGACCGGCTCGGCTGGCGCTGGGGTGAGCGGGGGTGTGTCTACTTCTCCGCACGTGCCGCCGACGTACGGTCCGGCGCCCTCGACCGCTCCTGGCTCATCTTGCAGGCCACCCCATAGCCGCGCCCGGCACCGCGGGTGCGGCCGTTCGACGCCCATGAAACCCCGGACGGGGTTCGGGTGCGCGCACGTCAATGCGGTCGATCGAGGTCGCCGACGTGAGTGTCGTGGCAAAGGACATCTGACCGTTGTTCACCCGGAGGGTTAGGGTGCCCACGCGCTCGGCCCTGGCAAGGGCGATGAAGGTCGCGCTGGTGCCCGTGAAA
>CALAED010000071.1 GCA_937891035.1 uncultured Thermomonosporaceae bacterium
GATGTCGGGCACGGCGGTGCCCGCGCCGCCCACCTCCGTCGGCGAGGCCGGACCTCCGCCTCCGCCTCCGCCCCCGCCGGACGAGCCGCCGCCTCCTCCGCCGTCGTTCGACGAGGCGGACGAGGTGGATCCCGAAGGCGATGCCAACGCCGACGGCGACGGGGCGTACTCCGGCATGGCCCTCATCCAGCGCGAATTGGGCGGCCAAGTCATCCAAGAGATCGACAACTCATCCTCGTGAAGCGGCGCGGCCGGGGCCGGACGAGCCGGCGGGTTCGTCGAAATGACCAGGTAGCGCCAGGGCAAGGCACCACATGGCCGCAGCGAACGTGATCCACGCCGTGGGGCCCCCGGCACGTACCGCATTCCGGCCCGAGGCCGTAGTCTCGGGAAGACAAAGGTGAAGGAGAGCTCCGTGGAACCCGGTGGTCAGCTGAATTTTCAACACATGCTCGAGCAAGCTCAGCGTGTCCAGGAGCAGCTGCTCAACGCTCAGCAGGAGCTTGCCGACGCGGAGGTGACCGGGACGGCGGGCGGCGGTCTCGTCACCGTACGGGCCAGCGGCCAGGGTGAGATCGTCGGCGTGCTCATCGACCCCAAGGCGATCGACCCGGCTGACCCGGCCGATACCGCGGAGACCGTGGCCGACCTGGTGCTGGCCGCCATTCGCGACGCCATGCGCGCCGCGGCCGAGCTGCAGCGCGAGAAGATGGGACCACTGACCGAAGGGCTCGGCGGCGGGCTCCCGGGTCTGGGCGACCTGGGCGACTTGCCCGGCCTTCCCGGCCTGGGCGGCATGCCGCCGGGGCCCGGCGGACCAGGCGGGCCCGGCGGACCGGGCTCGTGACGCGGGCAGCGCTAGGGCGATAGCCGAGAGCAGAGAGAAGGTACGGGCGCGTGTACGAAGGGGTCGTCCAAAACCTCATCGACGAACTGGGCAGGCTGCCCGGCGTCGGGCCCAAGAGCGCGCAGCGAATCGCCTTCCACCTTCTCGCCGCCGACCCGGCCGACGTGAGCCGGTTGACCGAGGCGCTCAAGGAAGTCAAGGACAAGGTGCGGTTCTGCCGCACCTGCGGCAACGTCGCCGAAGCGGAAGAGTGCCGTGTCTGCCGGGACGCGAGGCGCGACCCGCACGTTATCTGTGTGGTCGAAGAGCCCAAGGACGTCGTCGCGATCGAGAAGACCCGTGAGTTCCGCGGCCGCTACCACGTGCTCGGCGGCGCGATCTCTCCGATCGAAGGCGTCGGGCCGGAAGACCTAAGGATCAAGGAACTGATGACAAGGCTCGCCGACGGCACGATCACCGAGCTCATCCTCGCCACGGATCCCAATCTGGAGGGGGAGGCCACCGCCACCTACCTCGCCCGCCTAGTCAAACCCATGGGCATCACCGTGACCCGCCTGGCCAGCGGCCTGCCGGTGGGCGGCGACCTCGAGTACGCCGACGAGGTCACCCTTGGCCGCGCGTTCGAAGGACGGAGGCTCCTCGATGTCTAGCTTCAATACGGCCGAAGACTGGAACACCCTTGCGGAGCGGGTCGCCACGCACGTGCGGAACTACCTGTCCGGCATCGAGGCGATGGCCAGGGGCGAGGGCGGCAAGAAGATCGTGCCGCTGCTGCTGCTCGAGGTCTCGCAGATCCTGCTGGCCGGTGCGCAACTCGGCGCGAGCGAGGACGTGATCCTGCCCGACAACTGGGAACCCGAGATCGGCGACGACCCCGACCTGGACGCCGTACGGCAGGGGCTGGCTGAGCGGCTGGCCATTGTCGACGAGTACGTCGAGGTCTTCGACCCGTACAAGGACACCGAGCCGATCTCCTACCGGCTCTCCGACGACTTGGTGGACGTCGCCAGCGATCTCGTGCACGGCTTGCGCCACTACGAGAAGGGCCGCCCGCTGGAGGCGCTGTGGTGGCTGCAGTACTCCTACCTCAACCACTGGGGCAACCACGCCGGCGCCGCGCTGCGCGCCCTGCACGCGGTGGTGGCGGGGGCACGGCTCGACGTCGTCGCGGAGCCGGTGGAAGACCTCGCCGACCCGACGGCCGAGCCGCTGGAACAAAGGGTCGGCAACTAAGGCCGTGCCGGTACGGCGGCCCGAGGGCCCGGCGGCTGAGGGCGCTCACAGCGTGGGTCCCAGTGGCGCAAGGTCGCGAAGGTAGGGACCGTGGGGACACGAGGAAGGTAGGGCGCGGCGCCGACAGCCCGCCGACGCGGCATCGGCGCGCTACCCACTCGAATCGCCCAAACCAATCAAGGAAGCCTTAAATCCTGGCATAGCTGGTGTAGCCGGGCAAGCCAATCTGAAAGCTTGACAGAGGTCGGTGCGGGTGCGCCCGCCAACCGGACATGCCTTGTCCCGTAAAGCGCCGCACAACCTACTATTTCGGACAAATTGTTCGCGCGTCCGGCCGATGACCCTCGGTAGACTCGACGCCCGGAACGCCGGAGTCAGATCCCGATACCAGTTGAGGAGCAGTAAGCCGTGGCCCTTGTCGTGCAGAAGTACGGTGGCTCCTCCGTGGCCGACGCCGGCTGCATCAAGCGGGTCGCCCAACGGATCGTCGCGACCAAAAAGGCAGGCAACGACGTCGTGGTCGTGGTGTCCGCGATGGGCGACACCACAGACGAGTTGATCGATCTCGCCGAGCAGGTCAGCCCGCTGCCGCCCGGCCGTGAGCTGGACATGCTGCTGACCGCGGGCGAGCGCATCTCGATGGCTTTGCTGGCCATGGCCATCGCCAACCTCGGGCATGAGGCCCGGTCCTTCACCGGTTCCCAGGCCGGGGTGATCACCGACGGTTCCCACGGCAAGGCCCGGATCATCGACGTCACCCCCGGCCGCATCCGCAGCGCCCTCGACACCGGGTCGATCGCGATCGTCGCCGGTTTCCAGGGCGTCTCCCAAGACAGCAAAGACATCACCACGCTCGGCCGCGGCGGCTCCGACACCACGGCCGTCGCGCTCGCCGCGGCGCTGGACGCCGACGTGTGCGAGATCTATACCGACGTCGACGGGATCTTCACGGCCGACCCGAGGATCGTGCCCACGTCGCGGCGCGTCCCCCGCATCTCCTACGAGGAGATGCTCGAGATGGCCGCATGTGGCGCGAAGATCCTGCATCTGCGCTGCGTCGAGTACGCACGGCGCTACGGCATCCCCATCCACGTGCGGTCCTCGTTCAGCCAAAAAGAAGGCACGTGGGTCGTCGACACCATAGAAGGAACCGCGATGGAGCAAGCGATCATCTCCGGCGTCGCGCATGACCGGAGCGAGGCCAAGATCACCGTGGTCGGCGTTCCCGACAAGGTGGGCGAGGCGGCTGCGATCTTCGGTGTGCTCGCGAACACCGAGGTCAACATCGACATGATCGTGCAGAACGTGTCGGCCGCCTCCACCGGGCGTACGGACATCTCCTTCACCCTGCCGGAGGCTGACGGGCAGACCGCCATGGCCGCCCTCAACAAGGTCAAGGAGCAGGTCGGCTTCGAGTCCATGCGCTACGACGACCAGATCGGCAAGGTCTCGCTGATCGGCGCGGGCATGCGGTCCCACCCCGGCGTGACGGCGAAGTTCTTTGGCGCGATCGCCGACGCGGGCGTCAATATCGAAATGATTTCTACGTCGGAGATCCGCATCTCGGTGATCGTGAACCAGGACGACGTCGATGGTGCCGTGGCGGCCGCGCACGCCGCGTTCGACCTCGATTCCGAGCAAGTGGAGGCCGTGGTATACGGAGGGACCGGCCGATGACTGATATGACTGATATGACTCGTACGTCTTCCGCGCGCGACGCCGGGGGGTCCGCGCGCAAGCCCACTCTCGCGGTCGTGGGGGCCACCGGAGCCGTCGGCACGGTGATGCTCGACATCCTGTCCACCCGCGAGGATGTCTACGGCGAGATCAGGCTGGTCGCCTCGCCCCGGTCCGCCGGCCGCAAGCTCACGGTGCGCGGCGAGGACATCGAGGTGATCGCGCTGGCGCCGGAGGTCTTCGACGACGTCGACATCACGATGTTCGACGTGCCCGACGAGGTGTCCAAGCAGTGGGCTCCGATCGCGGCCGAGCGCGGCGCCGTGGTGGTCGACAACTCCGGCGCCTTCCGCATGGATCCGGACGTGCCGCTCGTCGTCCCCGAGGTGAACGCGA
>CALAED010000072.1 GCA_937891035.1 uncultured Thermomonosporaceae bacterium
CAGGTACGTCGCGGGCCTCGCGGCCGTGCTGCGGTCTGGGGGCACCTGCTACCTCATGTGCTTCAGTGACCGGGAGCCGGGCGACTGGGGTCCACGCCGGTTTCGTGCGGAAGAACTGTCCGCGGCGTTCAGCGACGGGTGGACCGTCGAATCCCTCACCGCTGACACCTTCGACCTCAACATGATCCACGGCGTGACCCAGGTTCAGGCCTGGCTCGCCGTAATCGGGCGCAGATGAAGGGCGGCGCTTGCGACTCCAGTCCCAGGCACAGCGGCTGCCGTCCCTCTGCGAACGAGGAGAACGACAGCCCGCTGCGCCGCCGGTGGGGGAATCATTCCATGCCGTGACGTGGCGCTGTACCTATCGATGAAGGCAGGTCAGCCACCGTTGAGTTTGCGCTGGACGAATGTGTAGGCGCGCTCCCCGAATTGCGGAGCGAAGTCGTCCATCTGGTCGATCGAGGGGCGGAAGTGCACACCGCCCCAGAGTCTGCTGTCGCCGCAGTCGCGGGCGAAGGCCGACCAGGTGTTCCAGCTCAAGGTGAGGTCGTTCGCCGGCGTGATCCCGGGTTCGACTCTCGACGAACCCGCCGGCCACGGGACTGCGATCTGGATCGCGTCGGTGCCGAAGTACCGCCGCGCCGCTTGCGCGTAGGCCTGGCAGAGCCCCGCCGAGCCGGTGATGTCGGTGACGGTGCCCTTGCCTGGGCCGCCCCATGCCCTCAGCCGTTTGTCGCCGTACAGGTAGCGGATCGCGCTGAACGGCCGCACCGCATCGAAACGTGCCTTCTGATACCACACCGCGATGATGACGTCGAAGATGGCGATCTCGACGGTGGCGACGAAATGGACCGTCTGCTCGATGTCAAGACCCTTCTGCCCGATCGCCGTGCCGGTGGCGGCGAAGCCGATGGACAAGAATTTGTCATTGAACAACTCGGCGGTCATCTTCTGGGTGTCGGTCAGGTTCGCTGAAGCCGCGAGGACCTGATCGGCTTGGCGTCGGTAAGCCGTACGGTTGTGGTGGTTGCTGTCGCGCGGCGCGGCCAGTCCGAACTGGCTCGGGTGGTCGTAGGTGATGGGTTTGGTGCGGGCCATCTGTGGGGTTACGAATTGCTGCACCGTGAAGGTGCCGTTCTTGTTGGAAACGATGTTCGGCTGCCAGCGCGACGGGTTGCGCAACTCGTAGGCGGTGTTCACCGGCACGTAACCGGTGTAGTCCGCATAAGGCTGCGTGTTGTACCGAAGACCTCCCTCGTCACCAAACCTGTTCATGCCGTCCTTGGCGCGGGCTTCGAGGGCGCGACGGGCGGCGAGGTTGCCGAGACCGATCGCGGTATCGGTGTTCTCCTGTCCGTCATCGGGATCGAGACCGACCGAGCTCATCATCGTGCGCCACTCCCCCGAGAACTCCGGGATGAGCTTATTCAAAATGCGGTAGGAGGAGTAAATGACGGCAGTGTTCTTGTTTCGGTTGGTGTTTTCGCTCGACGGGCGGCGGCCGAGATTCGAAAAGATGCCGACCGCCTTGGCGTGGTACGGCGCGATAGCGTCGAACCAGGCCAATTCCAGCAGCATGGCGTGGTCGACGATGAACGTGACGTCGGATCCGTCAGCAGATATCGTCGCACCCTGCGCCTGCGCGAGTGCCGGAAAAACCACCTCGCTCACGGCGTTGCCGTTGTCGAAGTCGAAAGCCGCCGCCACCTCCTTCGTCGGTACGGCCGCCGCGGGGACCGCGAGCGCGCTGAGCGACAGTATCGCGCAGACTGTGATCGCCCACTTCCGGAAATTCGGACCGCGCGGTCGTATAAATTTTGGCATGACTCATTCTCCCGTTCGCAGGGGGTGGAAGCTGCCGGCTTAGTATTATTTAGAGTTTTTGACTAAGCTGGTAAGTTATAGTAACATTCCATCAATAAATTGCACTATGGGGCGGTGGCCGATTCTGGCCGTGGATTCAAAGTTGTTAACTGGGGGTGACCGGTAACCCCTTGTCGTGGGCCACGTGGCAATTTCGGGGCCGCTGGTTTACCCTTCGACTTGCCGCTTGAGGTCGCGGAGAGCCATATCGGCGATCATCTTCTCTGTCTTGCGCTTGATGATCCCCATCCGCAGGAGCGATGCTTCCACGGCCAAGTCATAGGTCACCTCGGTGCTGTCGCCCTTGTCCACCAGGCGATATGCCCCTGACATGCTCGAGATCATCTTCCCTGGCTCGGCCATGTCCCAGGTGACGGCGTCGTCGCCTTCCCATTTATAGGTCAGGACATAGGTGTCCTTGATCGGCCCCGCCTCGAGCCTGAACCGGACCTGCGCGGCCCGGTCCAGCTCGCCGGTGGACATAACATCAGCCCGTTTGATGCCCTCAGCCCATGTCGGATAAGAAGAAAAGTTCGCGATTACCTCTATAATCCGCGACTTGCTGGCGTTGATGGTGATGCTGGAGCTCGTACGGTCGCCCATGGAGCTTCCCTTCCTCGGGCACAGCCGGAAACGTGCCTATCTTCCCCTAGACGTAAGATCGGTGCGGAATTGCCAGCCCCGCGGCTCAGGCCCATGTGACGTGCAAGGACAGCGGCCCGCGCTGGGTAAGTGAGGGACGGAACTTGATCTCTTGCTCTGAAACAAGGCGCAACCGGGGAAATCGCTCGGTGAGCAGGCGCAGAGTGATCTCGATCTCGCGGCGTGCGAGGCTGGCGCCGACGCAGAAGTGCGCGCCGACACCGAAGCCCACATGGTTGGGCTTCGTCGCCCGGCTCACGTCGAACTCGTTCGCCCGGTCAAAGACGGTCTCGTCGCGGTTGGCGGCGGCCAGCCAGACGGCGATTTCGCTTCCGGCCGGCAGTAGCTGTCCCGCCAGCGTCGTCTCCTCGGTCGTCTTCCGCAGGAAGATGTGGAAGG
>CALAED010000073.1 GCA_937891035.1 uncultured Thermomonosporaceae bacterium
GTCGTGCAGGCGAAGGTCCGCAGCCGGTCGCGCATCCGCGCGTACCCGACCGCGGTGTGCACCATCGCCTGCTCGTTGCGCGCCTGGTAGTAGGTCAGCTCGCCGCCCGTGCCGCGAAGCGACTGCTCGAGCAGCGCCTGGCCGAGGCCGGCCACGTTGCCATGCCCGAAGATGCCGAAGCAGCCGGCGAAGAAGCGCTGCCGCTCGCCGTCGCGCTCCGACCACTGGTTGACGAGGAACCGGACGATCGCCTGCCCGACCGTCAGCCGCGTGGTTGTCATCGGGCCTCCCGCTGTGTCTCAGGCGGACGTCATCGGCAGCCGGGGATCGACCGGCTGCGTCGTCCAGGTGCCGCGCACCCAAGTGTGCGCGGGATCGTCACAGATCAGCCAGGCGCGCTCGGCGGACGGGCCGGCCATCACGTTCAAGTAGTAGAGGTCGTAGCCGGGCACCGCCATCGACGGTCCGTGCCAGCCGTGCGGGATGAGCACGGTGTCGCCGGTGCGGACCTCGGCCAGGATGTCGATCGGCCGGTCGGCCGTCCCATACACCCGCTGATAGGCCATGCCGCGGTCGTCGGAGATCTCGAAGTAGTAGATCTCCTCGAGCACCGACTCGCCTGGCCGGTCCTCATCGTGCTTGTGCGGCGGGTAGGACGACCAGTTGCCGCCGGGAGTGAGCACCTCGCAGGCGATCAGCTTGTCGGCCTCGAACGCCTCCGGAGTGCAGAAGTTGTTCACCTGGCGGCTGGCCTGCCCGGCCCCGCGCAGCTCGACGGGCACGTCCTCGGCCGGGCCGTACCGCACGGGCAGGCGGCGGTCGCAGCGCGCGGCGGGCAGCGCGAACCGGCCCACCCCGGCGATCGTCACGCGGGCGTCGCGCGGCACGTAGGCGAAGTCGGTGACCCGATCGAACACGCCGGTCCTGCCATGCACCTCGAACGTCCGCCCATCACAGGACACCTGGCACGAGCCGGCGAGCGGCAGCACCAGCACCTCCGCTTCGCCGGTCTCGAATTCCCGCTTGTCGCCGGGCGCGAGCTCGATCACCCGAAGCGAGCAGTGGTCCATCCGCACGTCCGTCACGAACTCGGTCTTTGCCATCATGACCGCAGCACCTCCACGGCTGCGTCGACCGCGCCGACCACGTCGTCGCCGGGCGGGTAGAGCAGGTTCCGGCCCGCGACCAGGCCTTTGACGGTAGGCAGGGCGAGCGCCCGGCGCCAGCGCCGGCCGTCGTCCCTCCAGGGCCGGCCCCGGACGTCGCCGCCGAGCAGCAGCGCGGGCAGCGTCGAGGCCGCCATGACCCGTTCCATGTCGTCGACGACGGGCACCTTCAGCCACGTGTACGCCGAGGTGGCGCCAAGCCCGGACGCCACCGCGATGGCCCGCGTCATCGCTTCAGGCGTGAGCACGTTGCGGACCAGCCCGCCCTCCCTCCGGGCGACGAACGGCTCGATCATCGCCGGCAGGCCGCGCGCGGCCAGCGCCGACACGGCCAGCGCGCAGCCCTCCAGCGTGGCGGCGGTCGCCGGGTCCTCCTCGTCGATGCGCAGCAGCATCTTCCCGCCGTCCAGGAAGTGATCGGCGATGGACGCGGCGTCGTATGCGGTGAACCGGTCGTCGATCTCGAACGCGGACCCCGCGAGCCCGCCCCGGTTCATCGAGCCGATGACCACCTTGTCATCCAGCACCCCGAGCAGCAGCAGGTCCTCGATCACGTCGGGGGTGGCGAGCACGCCGTCGACACCGGGCCGCGCCAGCGCCGTGCACACCCGTTCGAGCAGGTCGCGGCGGTCGGCCATGGCCAAAGGCCGGTCGCCGGCACCAAGCGCGCCGCGGGCGGGATGATCAGCGGCCACCAGCAGCAGCCTGCCGTCCGGGCCGAGCCACGACGAGCGGCGCGCCCGGCCCTTGGCGGCCTCGGCGATGGCCGCCGGGTTGGCCGCCCTGATCTCGGTCAACTCCGCACAGCGGGCGGCGAACGTCTCCATCATCTGCTCCCGGCGAGCAGCGCCTCGACCTCGGCCGCCGTCGGCATGGCGGCCGAGCAGGCCAGCCGCGAGGCGACGATCGCGCCCGCCGCCCCGGCGAACCGTAGCAGCCGGTCGGTGTCCCAGCCGGCCAGCAGCCCGTGGCACAGGGCCCCGCCGAACGCGTCCCCGGCGCCGAGCCCGTTGACCACCTCGACCGGGAGCGGCGGCACCTGGACCGACTCGCTCGGGCGGGCGGCGAGCACACCCGCGGGACCCTGCTTGACGATCGCGAGCGACACCCCCCGATCCAACAATGCACGGGCCGCCGCCGGCGGCTCGCGCTCCCCCACCGCCACCTCACATTCCTCCACGTTCCCCACCGCGACCGTGACGTGCTCGAGCGCCGCGGCCGTCCAGTGCCGCGCGTCCCGCGGCGAGGCCCAGAACTGGGGCCGGTAGTCGAGGTCGAGCACGGTGATCTCCTGGCGGGAGCGCGCCGCGAGCGCGGCGAGCGTCGCCGATCTGCTCGGCTCCCGGCACAGTCCGGTGACCGTCGCCCAGAACACCGTGGCGGTCCTGATCGCGTCCAGGTCGAGCTCGCTCGGGTGGATCTCCAGGTCGGGCGCCGTGGGCAACCGGTAGAAGTAGATCGGGAAATGGTCCGGCGGGAAGATCTCACAAAACGTCACCGGGGTCGGCAGCCCGGCCACCTCGGTCACGAACCGATCGTCGACGCCGTACTCGGCGAGCGCCTTGTGCACGAACCGGCCGAACGGGTCGGCGCCGGTGCGCGTGATCACCGCGGCGGCACGGCCGTACCGCGCCGCCGCCACGGCCACGTTGGCCGGGCTGCCGCCGAGATACTTGCCGAACGTCTCGACATCCTCCAGGCCGACCCCGACCTGGAGCGGGTAGACGTCCACGCCCACCCGGCCCATCGTGATCACGTCCAGCATTGTGTCTCCCGCTCCCCGCTCCACCCCGCACCGCGCGACTCCGACGCGCTCATCGGGCCAGTCTCGCCAGGTAGGTGATGCTCGCCTGGACGGCGGCGTACGGGCCGGTGCGGGGGGCCGGCTCGGCTTCGATGACGGTGTCCTGCTCCATGACGTACCACCCGTCGTACCCGGAAGCCGCCAGCGTGTTGACGATGGCGGCGATGTCGATGTCGCCCGCTCCGAGCGGGCGGTAAAGGCCGACGCGGACGGCCTCGGTGTAGGTCAGGTCACCGCCGCGCACCCGGCCCGCGAGGGTCGCGTCGACGTCCTTGAGGTGCACGTGCGCGATCCGGTCGGCCGCTCCACGGACGAGGTCGAGCGGGTCCGCGCCCCCGATGAACAGGTGGCCTGTATCCAGACATAGCGGGATGTGTGATCCGTCCAGAACCCGGTCGACCTCCGCGCCGGACTCGACGAGCGTGCCGACGTGCGGATGCAGTGTGGCCCGTACGCCGCGGTCGGCGGCGTACGCGGCGAGCCGGTCGAGGTTGCCGAGCAGTGTCGCCCAGCCGGCGTCATCCAGGACCGGTCGTTCGTCGTAGCCGGCCGGCCCGGTCACCGCCGCCAGCACGAGCATGTCGGCGGCGCCGAACCCGTCGAGCGCCCGCCGCACGTCGGGCAGCGGATCGCGCCCCGGATCATGCAGCACCACGGGCACGAACCCGCCGACCGCCCGCAGGTCATAGGACTCGAGCAGGGCCGCTCGGCGGTCCGGAGCGGCGGGCAGGAAGCCGTCGGGGCCGAACTCGGTCGCGGCCAGGCCCAGCGCCCGCATCTCGGCGAGCACTCGGTCGGCGGCCAGTTGGTGGCCCCATCCGGGCACCTCGCAAACGCCCCACGAGATGGGCGCGCCCGCGAACCCGCGAGAGCCCGGCGGATGGGAACGTAGGGCGGGGG
>CALAED010000074.1 GCA_937891035.1 uncultured Thermomonosporaceae bacterium
TACCACGAGCACTGCCGAAGTCATGGGCGCGAGCTCGGGGTCATTGGTAAGGATCGCCTGTTCCAGCCGGCGCAGTTCGCTACTTGGCTCCAGCCCGAACTCCTCGGCGAAGTCCTCGCGGGCATGCCGGTAAACGGCCAACGCTTCGGCCTGTCTGCCGCAGCGGTAGAGCGCCACCATGAGGTGCGCGCGAAGCCGTTCGCGCAGCGGATAGCTGGCGACGTGAGTCAGTAGCTCGCCGACAATCTGGTGGTGCCGGCCGAGCCGCAGCTCCAGCTCGATGCACTCCTCGAGCGTGGCCATCATCTGCTCGGTGATCTGGACCGCGGCAGCCTGGACGCGCCGACTGTCGATACCGGCAAGCGGCTGACCCGACCACAGCGCCAGCGCTTCACGATACAGCGAAGCCGATTCAGCCAGCCGTCCCTCCGTCAAAGCGACGCGGGCCGCGGCCGTGAAGTGGTTGAAGAGGTACAAGTCCAGCTCGCGATCGCCGGCCTGGAGCTGATACCCGGGCGATCTGGTAGCGATGACATCGACCAGTCCGCACTCGGCCAGCGCACGCCGGATCGTGGACACACAAATCTGGATCTGTCTCCTCGCGGTGGGCGGCGGCGCCTCGTCCCAGACCGCGTCCACCAACCGATCGACGGAGAGGATCCTGTTCGCCTCCAGTAGCAGCATGGCCAGGACTATCCGCTGTCTGGGCGCCTCCAGTCGCAACATGCTGCGCGGGCCTGCGACCTCGATCGACCCCAAAATCCGGAAGGCCGGTTGAAGTGTTCGCCGCGGTTCCTGCTCGCCCATCGCGGTCACTGCTTCTTGGAATCCCCGCGCGCGAGCCAGTTTTGACAAGCCATGTCTTGCCCTAGTTAAGCCTTGTCACGATGCAAAGGCAATACCGATCTGAGAGGCTACTCTCCGATGATCCGGTCATGACAATCTCTGCCCGGGTCATCGACTCTGTGCACGGAGGACCGGCGGTTCAGGTCAGCGTCCGGCTCGAACAACATGTCAACGGACTTTGGACCGAAGTCGCGGCCTCTTTGGCCAGCGTCGATGGGCTCGTCGAGAACTGGTCACCCAAACTTGCCGCTCACCCGCAAACGGGCATCTATAAATTGGTTTTCGACACCGGCCGTTACTTCGCCGCCCTGGGGATCAAACCGCTCTATCCGGAAGTGCTGATCATCTTCACGCTCAGTGATCCCAGCAAGGACTACGACCACACCTTGATGCTCGCGCCGCACGCGTACGCGGCTTTCCACAGCGTGCGGCGCCCCAGCGGCGCGCGATAACGATACGGCATTGCCGAATGCACCATCCAACACGGTCAGAAGTTTCCCCCTGTCAGGCGACGAATCAAACAACTTCAAAGCGGCGATCTGGCGCCGCAGAAGGGAAGCCCGACGTGTCCAAGTTGATCAGCTTCGATGAATGTGAACGCCTTTCCACAAAACAGGTCCATGATTTGTATCGGAAGTATGTGAGCCGCAGTCAGGTATCCCTCATGACCTCATTCGGCTTCGGCCGCGAACTAGTCGAACGGGCTGAGGGAGCCTGGATCTGGACGCGTGACGGACGCCAGATTCTCGACGTTACGGGCGGGGTCGGGGTGCTCAACCACGGCCATAATCACCCGCGCGTCCTGGCCGCGCGGCGTCATTTTTCCGCTCAGCAGCGCATGGAGGTGCACAAGGCATTCTTCTCGCCGTACGTCGCCGCGCTGAGCCATAACGTCGCGGAGCTGCTGCCCGGCGATCTGAACATCTCCTACTTTCCCAACTCGGGCGCGGAGGCCAACGAAGGTGCCATCAAAATGGCCTACAAGTATCACCGTGGGAAGCGTAACACCATCCTGCGAGCGGATATCAGTTTCCACGGCAAGACCCTCGGTGCGGGCAGCCTGACCGGATCGACCGAGAACTCATTTCGATTCCCTGGGCTGCCCGGCATTGTCGTCTACCCCTACGGCGACATAGCGGCCGTACGGAGGGCGGTCGACGCGGCACGCACTCCTTCGGGCGAATGCGATGTCTACGCGATCATGGCCGAGCCGTACAGTGCTTCCAGCATGCGCTGCTGGTCACGGGAAGATCTTTATGAGTTGCGGCGGATTTGCGACGAGCATGACATCATCCTGATCTTCGATGAGATATACACGGGATGGGGAAAAACAGGCAGCCTCTTCTACTTCATGCGCTATCCGGAACTGATGCCCGACATTCTGGCCTACTCAAAATCGCTGGGCGGCGGGAAGGCGTCCATCTCCGGATACACCGCGCGTGAGCCCATCTTCCGCCGGGCGTACGACCGGCTGGCCGATGTCATCCTGCATAGCACGACCTATTACGGATTCGGTGAGGAGACGGCAACCGCGATCGAGGCCGTCAATGTGGTCGTCGAGGAAGACTTTCCCGCGCGTGCCCGAGACATCGAGCGCATCCTGCGACCGGGGCTGAAGAACATCCAAAAATCCTATCCCGACGTGGTCGCTCGGATAGCCGGCGTCGGGGCGCTGTGGGGGGTGTTCCTGAAAGGCGGTCCAAAGCTGCTCGACCTGGCGGGAAAGGCGGCGCCCGGCTTTTCTGGCGACCCGCAATTCCGCACCAAGCTGATCACCCTCGCGGTGATCGCTGAACTCTTCCGCGAGCACAACATCGTCGCGTACTACAGCCCCAATGTGGAAAACCCGCTCGTCGTCGCGCCCACGCTCGCCGCCGAGCCCAAGGACATCGAGTACTTCCTGGACGGTCTCGACAAGACGTTGGCCAAGGGCTTGCCGCGACTGCTCAGCCGGTTCGTACAGGAGAAGGTGGGCTCGCGATGGTCGATCGGGTCGTAGTTACCGGCAGCGCCGGGATGCTTGGCCGGCACCTGGCCGATCACCTCGTTGCGACGGGTCACGAAGTGCTCGGCGTGGATGTCCGTCAGCCGGCCGATCCTGCTCCGCGGTGGCGGCACCGCGTCGGCGATGTGCGCGACTTGTCGCTTATGACCAAGACGCTGGCGGGCGCGGACGCGGTCGTGCACTGCGCCGGAGCGTTGCCGAGTTACCCCGCCGACCAGATCCAGAGCGTGATCATTGACGGCACCCGCGGCGTACTGGAGGCCGCTCGTCGCGCCCGCGTGCAGCGCTTCGTCCATATATCCTCCACCGCCGTCTATGGGCTGCCGAAGGTGGTTCCCACACCGGAGGAACATCCGCGCAGGCCGGTCGACCTCTACACGCGGGCTAAGGCGCAGGCGGAGGAGATCGCCGAGAGGTTCCGTTCGGATGGGATGTGCGTGCCCGTCCTGCGCCCCAAGACCTTCCTCGGCCCCGGCCGCATGGGCCTGTTCGCGATGCTTTTCGAATGGGCGGAAGAGGGCCGCAACTTCCCGATTCTGGGTGGCGGCGACGTCCGAATTCAGATGTTCGCCATCGAGGACCTGGTGGACGCCGTCGTCGGCGTCCTGTCGGCCCCGGCGGACGTCGCCAACGACACCTACAATCTCGCGGCCGCCGAATTCGGCACGCTGCGTGAGGACTTCCAGGCGGTGCTCGACGCGGCCGGCCACGGCAAGCGCGTGGTGTCGCTGCCGGCACGGCCGACCCTGGCGGTACTCCGGCTGCTGGAGAGGACGCGGCTGTCTCCGGTGTACGGACGGCTGCTGCACAAGCTGCTCGCCGACTCCTACGTCAGCATTGACAAGGCCCGGGACAGGCTCGGCTTCCTGCCCGAACTGTCCAACCGGGATGCGATTTTGCGCACGTACGCGTGGTGGCGGGGGCACCGGACGGACGGCTCACCGCACAGTGGCGGGCGGACCAGCCGCGACGCCTGGCGGCAGGGTGCGCTGTCGCTCGCGAAAGTCTTCTTCTGATCC
>CALAED010000075.1 GCA_937891035.1 uncultured Thermomonosporaceae bacterium
TCGATGGCCCCTTCTTTCTTGGGCATGTCCTCCGCGCTTCACTGATCGGTTCGTCCGGATTCGGCCCGTCTCGAGGAGGAGAGAACAACCCGTCTCCCCGGGCGTACGCAAAGCGGCGCACGCGGAAATCAGACTGGGCCGACTAAGGAGTGTACGTCACTCGCCAGCCGAATGCGAAATGATGTCAGTGAACCGAGGCCTGGCGCACGGCACACTCCCGAGCCGCCCGGGCGCTGCGGCGGGACGGGATTTTTCCTACCCTCCTGGGCAGGGGCGATGCGAATGCGCCGGTTCGGCGGCCGGGCGCCCTAAGGTGGAGGATCACGATGCCCGAGTACGATTTCGCGCTGATTCTCAGCCGGCCGCTGTTCGAAGACGAACTCGACCCGCTTTTTCAGCGCACTCGGGGTCAGGTCACCGTCGGGTTCGTCCCCAACAACGAGGCCGTCGACCGTCCCGGGCAGGCTCGGTGCTGCTGGTCGGCCGCATGTCTCGCGGAAGCGATCATGACGGTGATCGAGCATATCGAGGCAAGCGCGCGCGGCCTGCGCGTGCTTGAGGTCGAGGCCGACCCGCTGCTGACCATGCGCGACATCGCCGAGCACGTGGGCACCTCGCTTGAGGTCGTCCGGCTGTCCATCAAGGGCACCCGAGGGCCTGGCAACTTTCCCAGGTCGGAGAGCACCCGCGGCGATCATCGGCTGTGGCGCTGGTCGCGGGTCGCCGAGTGGTTCGGCGTCGACGATCCGCAGACCCGCGAGGCCGGCCCCGCGGCGCAGGCGATCAACGGCTGGCTCGCCCTGCGCTCGGTCATCCCCGAGGTGGCGCCGGCCCCGCACACCCTCGTCTCCGCCCTCCGCGCCATCGCCTGACCCCGGCCGTCCGCGCCCGCCGACCTGTTCATCCTGGTCATCCCGTCCATCGAGTTCATCGAGTCCATCGAGTCCATCGAGTCCATCGAGTCCATGGTCAGGAGACGAGACGTGCCGAGCCTGGCCTGACGCGTTGGTCTCACTTCGATCAGGACACCCGGCGGCCGTCTTTGGGGCCGCCCATCACCTGGCCGGCGAGCATGACGGCGCCCCAAGGCCCGGCGACCCAGAGGAACCACGGGTACAGGCCGCCGCCGGTGGCCGCCACGATGAGCCAGACGGTGAAGCAGATGAGGTTGACGGTGGCATAGGTCGCCCACGCGGTGCGCAGGCCGGTGCGGTAGAGCCCGCCGCGCCGGGCGGGCGCCGGCCGGGCGCGCTGATGCGCGGCGATCGGGCGGTAGTCGAGGTCCTCTTCCGGCAGGTCCTTGGTCACCTGCTCGAGCTCACCCAGCGTCCGCGCCGCGTACGTCGCGTCGAGCCGCTGGTTGAGCTCATCCACCGTAAGACGACCCTGGGCGCAGTGCTCGCGAAGCGCACCGACGACGCGGTCGCGGTCGGCGTCGGAGGCCCGCATCTCGGGATTAAGCGGCACCCCTGTCCTCCTCTCAGGCCACGGCCACCCGGCAGGCCGCCGGGAGGCCTTCGCCGCGCTCGGCGGAGGCGGCCGAAGCGCTCCGTCCCCTGAAGCCTATGCAAAGCCCGGCACCACACGACGCCTGCCCAGGTCACAGCGTCACCCGGAGGGGCTTTGGATACGCACCTCCTCGAGCGCGGTCAGCACCCAAGGACCATCATCCGTCACGGCGAAGCTGTGCTCAAAATGCGCCGACGGAAGACCGTCGCGAGTGACGACCGTCCATTCGTCATCGAGCAGCCAGGTCTCCCGTGTACCCAGGTTGACCATGGGCTCGACGGCGAAGCACATGCCGGGCTCGAGGACCGGGCCGAACCCGGGGCGGCCGTAGTTCGGGACCGGCGGGTCCATGTGCATCTCGGTGCCGATGCCGTGCCCCACATACTCCTCGACGATGCCGTATTGGCCCTGAGAGCGCACGTATGACTCGATCGAGTGGCCGATGTCGCTGAGGTTGGCTCCAACCTGTCCGGCCGCCAGACCGCGCCACAGCGCCTGCTCGCACACCTCCAGCAGGCGGGTCAGCGTGGGCTCAATGCTCCCGACCGGCACGGTGACGGCCGCGTCGCCGTGCCAGCCGTCGACGATGGCGCCGCAGTCGATGGAGATGATGTCCCCATCGCGAAGTGCCTTTCCGGGCCGGGGGATGCCGTGCACGATCTCCTCGTTGACCGAGGCGCAGATGGACGCGGGGAAGCCCAGGTAGCCCTTGAACGAGGGGGTCGCGCCGGCGGCGCGGATCGAGTCCTCGGCGATTTCGTCCAGGTCGGCGGTGGTGATGCCGGGCTTGACCGCCTCGACCAGCCGGTGCAGAGTCCGCCCGACCACAAGACCGGCGGCCCGCATCGCCTCGAGCTCCCCGACCGTCTTGATCTGGATATCCGACTTGCGCTTCTTGAACAACTCCGCTCCCAGCAGCAGCCTCTTCACCGAACGAACCGCGGGTTCGCCGGCCCGCCGGCCGCGCGTCCACCCGCGGCTCACGAGCGAGCCTTCGGCGAGTGGAGGGCGCCGCCCTCCTCAGTGGGTATAGGGACGGAGCGCCGCGAGCGCGCGCTCGGTGACCTCCTCCACCGGACCGGTGGCGTCGATACCGACCAGAATGCCCTCATCGGCATAAAACGACACAAGCGGTGCGGTCTGTTCCTGGTAAACCTCCAGACGGTGGCGGACGACCTCTTCCTTGTCGTCGTCGCGCTGGAACAGCCGGCCACCGCACTCGTCGCAGACGTCGTCCCGCTTCTCGTCGAACAGGACGTGCCAGATGCGGCCGCATCGGCTGCAGGTACGGCGGCCGGACAGCCGCCGCACCACCTCGTCCTCGTCCACGACCAGCTCAAGCACCAGGTCGACCTTGGCGTCCCACTCGGAAAGGATCTTCTTCAGCGTCTCGGCCTGCGGCACGTTCCGCGGGAACCCGTCGAGCAGAAAACCTTCCTGAGCGTCGTCTTCGGCCAGCCTGTCGCGCACCATCGCGATCGTGACCTCGTCCGGGACCAGATCACCACGATCCATGTACTCCCGTGCCTTTTGGCCGAGCGGCGTGCCGCCGCTCACGTTGGCGCGGAAGATGTCACCTGTCGAGATCTTCGGCACCGACAGGTGCGATGCGATGAACTGGGCTTGAGTCCCCTTGCCTGCTCCCGGGGGGCCCACGAGCACGATTCGCACTACCGCAGGAAACCCTCGTAGTTACGTTGCTGGAGTTGGCTCTCGATCTGCTTCACCGTGTCCAGCCCGACACCCACCATGATGAGGATGCTCGTACCTCCGAACGGGAAGTCCTGCGTGGCGTTGACCATCGAGAAGGCCACCAGCGGGATGAGGGCGATCACACCTAGGTATAGCGAGCCGGGAGCGGTGATCCTGGTGAGGACGTAATCGAGGTACTCGGCGGTCGGGCGGCCCGGCCTGATGCCCGGAATGAAGCCGCCGTACTTCTTCATGTTGTCGGCGACCTCGGTCGGGTTGAACGTGATCGCGACGTAGAAGTAGGTGAAGAAGATGATCATCGCGAAGTAGCCGACCATGTGCACCGGATGATCCTGCGCCATGTACGGCGTGACGTACCTGCCCAGGAACTGGTTCTCCGGCCACATGGTGGACGCCAGCTGCGGCAGGTACAGCAGCGACGAGGCGAAGATGACCGGGATGACGCCCGCCTGGTTCACCTTGAGCGGAATGTAGGTCGAGGTGCCGCCGTACATGCGGCGGCCCACCATGCGCTTGGCGTACTGCACCGGGATGCGCCGCTGCGCCTGCTCGACGAAGACCACGCCGGCCACGATGGCGACGCCCACGACCATCACGATCGTGAACACGAAGCCGCCCTTGGTCTGGAAGACGTTCCACAGCTCCTGCGGGAAGACCGCGATGACCTGGGTGAAGATCAGGAGCGACATGCCGTTGCCCACGCCGCGGTCGGTGATCAACTCGCCCAGCCACATGATCACGGCGGTGCCGGCGGTCATGATGACCACCATCGTGATGATGGTGAACACGCTGTTGTCGTGCAGGAGCTGCTCCTGGCAGCCCTCGAACAGCCGCCCGGTGCTGGCCATCGCGACGATACCGGTGGACTGCAGGATCGCCAGGCCGATGGTCAGGTATCGGGTGTATTGTGTGATCTTGGCGGTGCCGGACTGGCCCTCCTTGCGGAGCGCCTCCAGTCGCGGGATCACCACGGTCAGCAGCTGAAGGATGATGCTCGCCGTGATGTACGGCATGATCCCCAGCGCGAAGACCGATAGCTTCAGCAGCGCCCCGCCGCTGAAGAGGTTGACCAGGCCGTAGACGTTGGCCTGATCGCCTTGGCTGGCGGCGTCGATACAGGTCCGTACGTTCTCAACGTGCACGCCTGGCGTCGGCAGCTGGGCACCCAGCCGGAACGCGCCGATGATGAAAAGCGTGAACACGAGCTTCTTGCGCAGGTCGGGCGTACGAAATGCCCGAGTGAACGCCGTCAGCACCATTCCTCCTGCGCAAATCCCGACGAAAGGCCGTTCGCGGCCCAGAGTAGTAGATA
>CALAED010000076.1 GCA_937891035.1 uncultured Thermomonosporaceae bacterium
GGAACCTCCGCAAGACCTTCCAGGTCAGGGCTTCGGGGCTGGCGAAGAACGGAGCGCGGATGCGCGCCGTCGACGACGTCAACTTCGAGCTGCGCGCCGGTGAGACCTTGGCGCTGGTCGGCGAGAGCGGATCGGGGAAGACGACCGTCTCCCGCTGCATTCTGCGCGCGATCCAGCCCGACAGCGGCGAGATGCTGTTCCGGACGGAGGGCGGCGACCAGCTCGACCTGGTCAAGCTGAAGAAAAAGCAGGTCCGGCCCCTCCGCAGCCAAATGCAGATGATCTTCCAGGACCCGTACTCGTCGCTTAACCCGCGCATGACCGTGCTCGACATCATCGCCGAGCCGCTGCTGGCGGCGGGCGTCGACAGCAAGCAGCAGCGGGCGGTGCGGGTGCGCGAGCTCCTCGAGCTGGTCGGGTTGCCGCAGCAGTACATGCGACGCTATCCGCACGCGTTCAGCGGCGGGCAGCGCCAGCGCATCGGCATCGCGCGCGCCCTGGCGATGCACCCCCGCCTGGTCGTGGCCGACGAGCCGGTATCGGCGCTGGACGTGTCGGTGCAGGCGCAGATCCTCAACCTCTTGCTGGAACTTCAACAGCAGCTGGGACTGACCTACCTCTTCGTCTCCCACGACCTCAGCGTCGTCAAGCACGTCAGCGACCGGATCGCCGTCATGTACGCGGGAAACCTCGTCGAGCTCGGGCAACGCGACGAGATCCTGCAAGACCCGAAGCACCCCTATACCTCGACACTGCTCGCCGCGGTTCCGAAACCGGATCCAAGCGCCAAGAAGGTATTCGTGCCGCCGCTTCGGGGAAAGCGGCCGAATCTCGTCACCCCGCAGGTGGGCTGCTACTTCGAGAGCCGCTGTGCGCACGCCGTCGACATGTGCAAGACGACGGTCCCCGCCTGGCGAGAGCTCAGCCCCGGTCGCTGGGCGCGATGCCATCGCGCCGAAGAGCTCACGTTGCCCGGCGTCGACGCGGCTCTCCCGGCCGGCGCCGTGCACGGTGAGGCGCGCGGCGACCTATGACAGGCAAGGGCGCCGTACGCCCATCGGGGGGATTCGCTGGGGGATTCATTCCTTTCACGACAGGAGCACCACACATGAGCCAAAACCACGTGAGCCGCCGCCGGCTGCTGCAAAACAGCACATATGCCGGCGTCGGCGCGATCATCCTTTCCAGTTGTTCGAGCGGCGGCGGGGGTGGCGCGAAGCAGGGTGCCGCCGGCGGCGCGAATGGGGCCCTGCCCCCGATCGAGGGCGCGCAGGTCGTCCTCGACCCCGCGCAGTTCCCGAAGCAGTTCAGCGAACGACCGGAGTTCGCGCAGAAGGTCCAGGCTGGACAGCTTCCGCCGGTCGCCGAACGCATCGGCCAGGACCCGCTCGTCCTCAAGCCGATCCACGAGACCGGAAAGTACGGCGGTCAGATCCGGCGCGGCTACATAGGCACGACCGACTTTCTCGGCGGCGCCGGTTTTTGCGGCGGCCCGGACTGCCTCCTCTACTGGGATGTCCAGGGGGAGAAGGTGAACCCGAACATCGCGCGCGGCTACAAGCTGAGCGACGGTGACAAGGTCCTTACCCTGCAGTTGCGGCGCGGCATGAAGTGGTCGGACGGCAAGCCGTTCACCGCCGACGACATCGTCTTTTGGCGGGAGGACATCAACCTGCATCCCGAGCTTGGCGTCACCGGCACCTCGGCCCTGCGCGCCGGCGGCAAGAACGTCGAGGTCAAAAAGATCGACGACTACACCGTGCAGTTCATCTCGTCCGTGCCCAACTCGCTACTCGTCGAGTTGCTGGCGTCGTACGACGATATGGGCGGGCTGTCGGGCGCCGGGCGATTCTACGGCGGCGGTTACGCGCCCAAGCATTACCTGTCGCAGTTCCATCCCAAGTACACCTCGATGTCCGAGGTGAACAAGGCGGCGGAGGACGCCGGATTCGACAACTGGACGGCGTATTTCAAGGACCGCATGTCGTGGGAGAGCAACCCGGCGCTTCCGGCGCTCACGCCCTGGATCGTCACCCGGCCGATCAGTTCGCCGCCATGGGAGTTCACGGCGAACCCGTACAGCATCTGGGTGGATGACAAGGGCAACCAGCTGCCGTACGTCACCAAGGTGACGATGAGCAACACGGAAAGCCCGGATGTGTTCAACCTGCGCGCGGTGGCCGGCCAGTACGACTTCCAGGACCGCAACCTCACCGTCGCCAACCTGCCGGTGTTGTTGAGAAACCAGGAACGCAGCAAGTACACGGTTCATCGGGCGCCGAACGACGCCATGGAGTTCGGCATCAGGATCAATCTCGCCTACACCAAGGACAAGACCCTCGGCGACCTGCTGCGCAACGTCGATTTCCGGCGGGCCCTTTCCCTGGGCATCGACCGCAACCAGCTCAACAACACCTACGCGCTGGGCACATCGAAGGTCTCGGCGACCATGGCGAGCGACGACAACAAGTACTTCCCCGGGCCGCAATGGCGGTTGAAGTGGGCCACCTTCGACCAGGCGCAGGCGAACCAGCTGCTCGACAAGGTGGGCCTCACCAAGCGCGACGGCTCTGGCTTCCGCGTCCGGCCGGACGGCAAGGGCCGCATTCTCCTGGACTACCAGTCCGTACGCGGGCTCGCCGACTTCGTCGGCATGGGCGAGATGATCAAGCGGCAGTGGCAGAAGATCGGCATCGACGTGAACGTGCAGCAGGTCGCCCCGCCGCTGATCCTCCAGCGCAGCGTGGCCAACCAGGTGATGCTGTCCGGGCACATCGTCGGAACCGAGGATCCCTTCCTGAAGCCCGACACCTTCCTGCCGACCAACGTCAACAGCTTCCCCGGGATGATCGGCATCCCGTACGCCAAGTGGTTCGCTTCCGGCGGCAAGTCCGGCGTGGAGCCGCCGAAGTCACTTGACCTTCTCAAAGAGGCGATGCGCCTGTACCAACAGGGCCTGCAGCTGCCGGAGGCGCAACGTATCCCCATCGGAAAGCGGCTTTACGAGCTGCATGCCGATCAAGTGTGGTCGATCGGCGTCTTCGGGTTCGGTCTGCTGGTCTTCGGGATCTACGAGGCCAGCGATCGGCTCGGCAACGTGCCCGGCCGCATCCGCAACTCGCTGGCGAAGCGGTCGCCGAACAACCTGTTCTCGGTGACCTTCTACTACAAGTAGGTCTGCCCCTCCCGGCCCTGGTCTCCTTGCGCGGAAAGGAGACCAGGGCCGCCGGGCCGCGCCCGGCACCGGCGACCAGGATCACCGCGTCAGCGAGTCACCGGCCACCGGCCGCCGCGGCCCATGGGTCCACGAGCCGGGTCAGACCAGCGTGAGCCCCATCTGCCGGGCGAAGAACGAGCGCAGCGGCGCCCGGTACTCCTCCTCGCCCGCCCAGTCGTGGTCCACGTCCTCGGGGAGCCGCTGGACGGCGACCAAAGACCAGCGGTGGTAGTGCCTGATCACCGGGCGCAGGTAACGGTCATCGGCCGCCGCCTCGTCCGGCTCCTCCGCCGGAACCGCCGCCGTTACGTCCCCCGGCGGCTCGGGGGGGCCGGCCGCGTCGCCGTACTCCAGGTTGACCGTGAAGTAACGATCGGCGCCGCCGAAGAGACTGTCGTGGACGTAGTCAAGCGGCATCTCCTCGTAGTAGCGCGCCAGCGTCGCGTCTGGCGGCACCACGATCAGATCGCAGAGCACGGCGAACCGCTGGAACAGGCCAGGGCTCTGGTTGACGCGGTGGAGCACGGCCGAGGTCAGGCTGTCGGCGTCGGCCGACACCTCGCGAAACGGCCACTCGGTCCCCTCGTACTTGCGGTCGAGCATCCGCCACAGCGCCCGTACGCAATACCGCAGCCCGTGGTCGGGGGCGCCGCCGTGGTCCGTGGGGGCGCCGACGCGGGCCAGCTCACCGGCGAAGAACAGGTCCGGCACGTTGACGGACTCCCACTCCGAGGTCAGCGCGGGAAGCCGGCCGTTGAGCGCCGGATCGGGGCTGCACGACGCATCGAAAATCGTCCAGTCCAGCTGGAAGCCGGTGCAGGCGATCACTCGGTCGTAGCGGAGCTGGACCATCCTCATCCGTCCGCTCCAGGGGGGCCGGGCGCCGCCCAGCGTCACCACGAACTCCCCCTGCTCCCCCTGCTCCCCCTGCTGGGCCGGCTCGCCTGGTTCGCCCGCCCACCGCTCGATCCGCCGGACGGTCGCGGCCACCACCCCGTCCTGGGCGGCCAGGCGCCGCGGCTCGAGCACGATTTCGTTGCCCGCCCAGGGCCGCCCGGTGACGTCGGTGAGATGGGCGATTCGGGCGGCGGAGCCCGCCCGCGGCCCGACGACATGGACGACCGCCGCCCGCCCCGCCAGCCGGGCGGCGGTCGCGAATGCGGTGTCGCCCGTCCCGAGGATCAGCACCCGCTGCCCGGCGAAGTCGGCCGGGTCCATGTCGACATCGTCGTAGCGCTCCGCGCTCTCGATCCCGGGGATCGGCGGGAGGTAGGGCCGGCCGAGCCCGGTCGCCACGACCACCCGTTTCGCCCGGTAGACGCGACCGCTCTGGTCGGTGACGACGAATCGCCGATCCCGGTCGTCGCCGCCGCCGGCGCCGGCGGCATCGGCTC
>CALAED010000077.1 GCA_937891035.1 uncultured Thermomonosporaceae bacterium
CGAAGCATCACGTCGGGTGAGCGCATCGGTCATGGCGCTCTTGTTTCGGAAAGCCGCTCCCGGCCCGGCGCCAGGTTGAACCACAGATGAAGATCCCGTCGCCGCACGGGCCCAGGCGGCCGAAACGCGGCTCGCTCGCATCGCGAGACGTTGGCCCGTCGTTCACATTCCCGGCACGCCCGCTCCATCGGCCGGTGGCTACGTTGATCGCAGGAACCCCCGCGCACGGAGAGGCCGACAGGAACGGCACATGCGGCTCACCGTCTTGGGCTGCCGAGCGGGCATGCCCGCCGACGGTCAGCCCAGCTCCGGATACCTCATCAGCGCCTCATCCACCAACCTGCTGCTCGACTGCGGACCCGGCGTCGCGACCGCGCTCAGCGCCGTCGCCCACCCGAGGGAGCTGACCGCTGTCGTGATCAGCCATTTCCATCTCGATCATTGCTACGACGTCCTGCCGATCGGCAGGATGCTGCTGGCCGACCACATCAGGGCCGCCGGCCGCGGTGGAACCGGCCCGTCGGCGATTCCGTTGTACGTGCCGGGCGGCGGACGCGGGGTCCTCGACCGGCTGGCCGCCCTGTTCCCCGTCGGCGTCCTGCCCACGATGAGCATGGCGTTCGAGCTCGCCTTCGACGTACGGGAGTACCGGGCCGGCGACGCCTTCGCCGTCGGGGAGTGCCGCGTCACCATGCACGGACTCGAGCACGCGGTGCCCAACTGCGGCAGCCGGGTCGAATCTCCTTCGGGCAGCATCGCCTACACCGGGGACACCGGCGTGACCGACGAGCTCAGGCACCTGGCCCGCGACGTCGATCTCTTCCTGGCGGAAGCGACCCTCGCCGAGTTCGATCACGGGTCGCGGGGTCACCTCAGCGCCGCGGACGCCGCCCGCGCCGCGGCGGCCGGCGGCGCCCGCCGGCTCGTCCTCACCCACTTCACATCGACCGCCCCCGAGTGGCTGCGCGCCCGCCGCGCCGACGCCGAACGGATCTTCGCCGGCCCCATCGATCTCGCCGCCCCCGGCAGCCGGCATGAGGTCCGTCCCTAGCCGTTGTTTCAGTCCAAACCACGAATCGCGTCAGCGCAGCGGGAAGCCGAGGGCGCGGCCGGCGACCCGCAGTTCGTCCCGGATGTCGGGGTGTGCCACGTGGTCGACCAACTGCTGCGCCTGCGTGGCGGAGTCGTGGCCCCAGATCGTCGCCACCCCCTGCTCGCTGACGACGTAGCTGTGCTGGAAGGACGTCACCGGGCCGGCCAGGCGGGGAATGACGGTGGACACGTTGGCCTTGGGATGCCATGAGGGCAACGCGATGATCGCATGGCCGCCGGGGGAGTGCAGGGCGCCGACCACGAAGTCGGTCTGCCCGCCGAAGCCCGAGTAGATCGTCCCGTGTACCCGGGCCGCGTTCGCCTGCGCGAACAGGTCGACCTGAAGGGCGGAATTGATCGACACCAGCCGGGGTTGCCGGGCGATCAGGCTCGGATCGTTGGTCTTTTCGGTACGCAGCATGCGGATTCTGGGATTGCGGTCCACCCAGTCGTAGAGTTCCTCGGTGCCGAAGGCGAACGACGCGGTGATAGGCGTGTCGGACGCCAGCGCTCCCGCCTTCTCGAGGTCGAACACGCCATCGCTGAACATCTCCGACCACACCGCGAGCCCGCCGCGAGCGCGCAGCGACTCGAGCACGGCGTCGGGGACGGCGCCGATCCCAAGCTGCAGCGTCGCGTCCTCCGGCACCAGGCCGGCCACCCGCTCGCCGATCGTGCGGGCGACGTCGCCGAGCGCGCGCGGCGCCGGAGTGGACAGCGGCTCGTCGGCCTCGATCGCGTAGTCGAACTCTTCCAGCGCCAGAACGGAGTCGCCATAGGTGTAGGGCATGCGGGGGTTGAACTGGGCGATCACGAGACCGCCGCGCGCCCGGACCGCCTCGATCGCGGCGGGCAGCACGTTGACCTCGACGCCGAGCGAGACCGTACCGTCGGCGGGGGCAGAGGTGTGGGCCAGCACGACGTCGGGGAGCAGCGTGCCCTTGAGCAGGAGCGGCACGAGTGACAGCCGCGAGGGGAAGTACCTCAGGCCCGGCTTGCCGCGCATGCCGGCCCCGACGAACGGCGACTCGAGCGCCACGCCGGCGCGGTCGGGCACGCCGGGCTGGGCGTTGAGCATGAACAGGCGGTAGTCGGCGATGGCGCCGTCGAGCACGCGGAGCGCATGCCATGGCGTGGCGAAGTTGCCGGCGGCCACCACGCGCGGGCTGCCGGGCAGGCCGGACAGCACGGCGGCGAGCCGCGATTCGGAGATCAGCCGCATCGGATGGGCCCGGCCGGCGGATCAACCCGGCCGGCGGACGCGCCGGCCGGTGATGCGGGTGGGGATGACGCGGACGAACAGCTCCCTTTCGCCGCCGGCCCACGGCTCCACCGCCGCCGCCTGCACCGAGGCGCGCTCGTCGGCCGACTCCACATGGTGGGCGGCACCCTGGACGAGCACGCTCCATCCCGCGCGGGCGCCGGGGTCGATGTCGTCGATCTCGAAGGCCACCTTGTATTCGGCGTCCGCGATGCCGGTCCGCAGGTCCTGGTCCGTGGGGCTGTCGTACGCGGTGCGGAAGACGATGGTCCCTTCGTGCATCGCGTAGTTGACGGGAAGCACGGTCAGCCCGTACCGGCCGGTGTAGGCGAGCCGGCCGATACCGCCCGGGGCGATCAGCCGCAGGCACTCCGCCTCGTCCAGGTGCTCCAGCGGCTCCCTAGGCGGCGTGCCGTCAGACATCAAGGATCCCCTTCGGATCGGTTGAGATCGAATTTGGATGGTTCGCGCGACACGGAGATCAATGAGATTGGCGGCCTCATCGGCGTCATATGTGAACCCGATCAGGAGAGCCTTCCCCCTGTCGTACCGCCTAATCGAGCCGGCGCGGCCGGCGGCGGCGCGAGGTAGCTTCAAAGGGGCGCGGCGATCGAGCACAAGGAGGCACGAGCGGCATGAGCGGTCCGGGCATCGAAGCCGGCCGGCGGATGGCGGCGGCGGCCGGCGCCCTCGTCGGCGCGCTCACCGACGACCAGCGCGCCGCCGTGCTGCTTCCCTTCGATGACGCGACACGAACCGGCTGGAGCTATCTGCCGGGACCACGGTCCGGCCTGGTGCTGCTCGAATTGACCGTGCCCGCGCGCAAGGCGGCGCACCGGCTGCTGGCCACCGCGCTGTCCCGGCCCGCCTTCGCCCAGGCCGTGTCCATCATGGCGCTGGAGGAGGTGCTCGACATCGACGAGGACGGGCGGCTCGGCCGCCACAGCGACGACTACCGGGTCGCGGTGTTCGGGCGGCCGGGGGCGGACGCGTGGGCGTGGCGGTTCGAAGGGCACCACCTGTCGGTGACCGCGACGATCGCCGGCGCCGACGTCGTGGTCGCGCCCGTGTTCCTGGGTGCGAACCCGGCCCGCGTCGAGCACGACGGCCACCTGGTCACCGCCCCGCTGGCCCCCGAAGAGGACCTGGCGCGGGCGCTGATCGCCGAGATGGGCGAGGGGCCGCGCGGCCAGGCGATCATCGCGGCCACCGCGCCGCGCGACATCGTGACCCGGACCGCCGCCGACGTGCCCGGCGAGCTCACGCCGCGCGGCGTCACCGCCGCCCGGCTCGGCCCCATCGCCCGCGAACTGCTCGGCCGGCTCGTCCGCCTCTACCTCGGCCGCCTGGCGCCGGGGCTGGCCGCCGCGATCGACGTGGGCGACGGGAACGACGGGAGCGACAGGGGCGGCGCGACCGACGGGGCCGGGCCGGGCGAGGTGAGCTTCGCCTGGGCGGGCGGGCTGCGCGCCGGGGCCGGGCACTACTACCGGATCCAGGCGCCGCGCCTGCTCATCGAGTACGACAACACGCAGCGCGGCGCCAATCACGCCCACACCGTGCTGCGCCGGCCGGGGGAGGACTTCGGCGCCGCCCTGCTCCCCGGGCATCTGGCCGCCGAAGCCTAGACCGGCCTCAGAGCGCGACGATCTGGTTCTTGCCGATCACGCTCACCCCGCTCGCGGTGACCTTGAAGCGCCGGCGGTCAGCCGCGGGATCGACGCCGATCCGGCAGCCGTCGGGGACGACCACGTTCTTGTCGATGATGGCGCGCCGCACGACCGCGCCGCGGCCCACCCGTACCGAGTCCATCAGCACCGAGTCGGCGACCTCGGAGCCCGCGTCCAGATAGACGCCCGGCGACAGGACGGACCGTTCGGCCACGCCGCCCGCGAGCACGGCGCCAGGAGAGACCAGCGAGTCGATCGCGTGCCCGCGCCGGCCTTCGTCGTTGAAGACGAACTTCGCCGGCGGCAGCGGATCGTGCCCGGTGTAGATGGGCCACAGCCGGTTGTACAGATCGAAGACGGGATGGACCGAGACCAGGTCCATGTGGGCGTCGTAGAAGGCGTCGAGGGTGCCGACGTCGCGCCAGTAACCCTTGTTGCGTTCGGTGGCGCCGGGCACCTCGTTGCGGGCGAAGTCGTAGACCTGCGCGCCGCCCGACTTGACCAGCCGCGGGATGATGTCGCCGCCGACGTCGTGCTTGCTCGCCGAATCATAGGAGTCCTGCTGGACCACCTCGATGAGCGCGCGGGTGTCGAAGACGTAGTTGCCCATCGACGCGTAGATCTGGTCGGGTGTGTCCGGGAGCCCGGCCGCGTCCTTGGGCTTTTCGCGGAAGGCGGCGACGCTCACCGCGTCCGGCCCGGTCTCGATGACCCCGAACTGGTCGGCGAGGGCGAGCGGCTGGCGGATCGCGGCGACGGTGACGCCGGCGCCGGCGGCGATGTGCTGCTCGACCATCTGCCGCGGGTCCATGCGGTAGATGTGGTCGGCGCCGAAGACGATGACGTGGTCGGGCCGCTCGTCGTTGAGCAGGTTGAGGTTCTGGTAGATCGCGTCGGCCGAGCCCGAGAACCAGTACGGCCCGCGCCGCATCTGCGCCGGCACCGGCGTCACGTAGTTGC
>CALAED010000078.1 GCA_937891035.1 uncultured Thermomonosporaceae bacterium
CAGCCAGCGCGGGTCGGCGCTGGGGTTGCCCCGCCAGCCGACCAAGGCGAAGCCGTGCGTCTCCAGATCGCACTCGTCGATCACCCAGAGCCCGAGCTCGTCACAAAGGTCGAGAAAGCGCGGATGCGGCGGGTAATGGCTGGTGCGGACCGCGTTGATGTTGTGCCGCTTCATCAGCAGCACGTCTTCGCGCATGGTCGCCGCCGGGACGGCCCGCCCGTGGTCGGGGTGCCACTCGTGGCGGTTGACCCCGCGGAACACCACGCGCCGGCCTCGATCGTCACGCGGCGAAAGCCGATGGCCACGGAGACGCGTTCGCCGGGCGCGCCCGCCTCGCCCGCGGTGGCGAGCACGCCGTGGTAGCGGCGCGGCAGCTCGGCCGACCACGGTTCGACCGCCATCTCGTGCGTCTCGCCGGCCGGCACGTCGATGAGGCCGAGCTCGGCGATGGTCAACCGCGCCGAAACCGACGTGTCGATCCGCAGCGTGCCGCGTCCGGTCTCGTGGTCGAAGTCCGCGTGCACGAAGAAGTCGTCCAGGCCCCCGTGCGGCCGGGCGAGCAGCGTCACGTCGCGGAAGATGCCCGACAGCCACCACATGTCCTGGTCTTCCAGGTAGCTGCCCGCCGACCACTGGTGCACCCGTACGGCGAGGACGTTGCGGGCGCCGGGGATGACGGCTTCGGTCACGTCGAACTCGACGGGCAGCCGGCTGCCCGTCGAATAGCCGAGCTCGTGTCCGTTGAGCCACACCTTGACGCAGGAATCGACGCCATCGAAGCGCAGCACGACCCCGAGACCCGCCCACTCCGCCGGCAGATCGAAAGCCCGCCGGTAGTCGGCCGTTGGGTTCTCGTCCGGCGGGGCCGGCGGGTCGAGCGGGAACGGATAGCGCACGTTCGTGTAGGCGGGGGAGCCGTACCCGTGGAGCTGCCAATGCGCCGGCACGGGCAGCTCGTCCCAGCCGGAGTCGTCGAAACCGGGATCGGCGACGACCGCCGCCAGCGGCGCCGCCGCCACCGACGGCGCCCAATGGAAGCGCCAGTCGCCGTTCAGGCTGATCGACGGCGCGGCCGAGGCGAACGCCGCGCGCGGCTCCCGGCGGCCGGCGCCAGGGGCGAAGTCGGCGTAGTACGGGCGTGATCGGGGGCCGGGTGAGTTGATCATCCCCTTTGTTCTATCAATTCCAGTGGTAAGTTCCGGACGGGCGGGGTGTCCGCAGCAGGGAGGTCCGCTCCGTGCTTCATGTCCAGGATCTGTCGCGTTCCTTCGGCGGCGTTTACGCCGTGCGCGATGTCGGCATCGAGGTCGCGGCCGGTGAGATCCGCGGTGTGATCGGCCCGAACGGCGCCGGCAAGTCAACCCTCTTCAACCTGATCAGCGGTCACCTGGTCGCCGACCGCGGATCGATCACGTTCCGCGGCGCGCGCATCGACCGGCTGGCGCCGCACCGGCGCGCCGCGCTCGGCATCGCGATCGTCTTTCAGGGCGCCCGGATCTTCAAGGGCATGACCGCGACGGAGAACGTCATGGTCGGCGCGCACGCCCGCACCAAGCACGGCTTCGCGGCGGCGGCGCTGCGGCTGCCCGCGCACGGGCGGGAGGAGCGGGCGATCCGCGACCGCGCGGCCGCCGCGCTGGCCCGGGTCGGCCTCACGGCCTGGGCGGAGCTGCCGGCCGAGTCTCTGCCGCTCGGGCAGCAGCGCGCGCTCCAACTTGCCCGCGCGCTGTGCTCCGAGCCCGACCTGCTGCTGCTCGACGAGCCGGCGTCCGGCCTGCGCGCCGGCGAACGTGAGCGGCTCGGCGAGCTGATCGAGGATCTGCGCGCCGGCGGGCTCACCATGATGCTCATCGAGCACGATGTGGCCTTCGTCTCGCGGCTCGTCGACCGGGTCACCGTCCTCGACCTCGGCCGGGTCATCGCCGAAGACACGCCGCAGCGCATCCGCGCCGACCCGCGTGTCGTCTCCGCCTACCTGGGCGAGTCATGATCGAAATCGATGATCTGGTCGTCAGGTATGGGCAGTCGACCGCGCTTGACGGGGTGTCGCTGCGGGTGGCGGCCGGCGAGATGGTGGCGTTGATCGGCCCTAACGGCGCGGGCAAGTCGACGCTGGTCAACACGCTGTCGGGGGTGCTGCGTCCGGCGTCCGGTCGCGTCCGGATCGGCGGCCGGCTCGCGCAGGTGCCCGAGGGCCGGCATCTGTTCCGCGGGCTGAGCGTGGAGGACAATCTGCGGCTGGGCGCGTGGCGGGCGGGCGGCCGGG
>CALAED010000079.1 GCA_937891035.1 uncultured Thermomonosporaceae bacterium
GGGCATCGACCATCGTGTCATCACCGAACCGCCGGGCCGAGGCGTCTTCTTGGGCGAGCCGGTGCAGGGCGAGCAACACCTGTTCGTACAGCACGCTCGTGACCAGCGTGCCGAGCAGCGCCCGCTCCCTGGGCGCGTCCTCGCTCAGCCGTCCGGTCTCGTGCGCGCTGATCGCCGCGGCCGCGTCGATGTAGGGCCGCAGCTCGGTCAGCACGATGGGGAAGCCGAGCCCGCGCAAGGCGAGGAAGGTCTGCGCGAGCAGGTCTCTGGCCGGGGCGAGGGGACTGACCCGCCAGCCCAGCTCGGCGAGCAGGGAATCGACGTCCTCTTGCGCGGCGCGCCAGGCCGCGCCGTCCGCGTTCGGCGGCACGTGCGGCCCGAGCGCGTGCTGCGCGGTGCGGAGCAGCTCGTGCAGGCCGATCTTGTCGTCGTCGAGCGCGGCGACGATCCGGGTGATGGCGGCGATCGGCAGGTCGCCGACCTCGCGCAGCGCGCGGATGAGCCGCAGCCGTTTGAGGTGCCGGTCGTCGTAGTCGGCGCGCGTCGTCGCGGTGGCCGTGCCCTTCGGCAGCAGGCCTTCGCGTAGGTAGAACTTGATCGTCTGGACCGTAAGCCCGCTGCGGTCGCTCAGCTCGGAAATTCGCATGGCCACCCTCCGGAGCCGGAGATTAGCGCTATCGAACTGTCAGATAGTTCGACTATCCAATGGATTCGCCGAAAATTCGTCGCGCAGCGACAACGGATCGCTACCGTATGTGGAGCGGCCGCCTCTTCATCGTTCCCGTGCGCGGGGTTTTGGCGCGTGCCGCGAACCGTCGTTTACCGCCGCGCCGTATTACCTGCGTGCGTGGAGAGCGGTGTGTGGTGGACGGTGTGATGAACGACGATTTCGACGTTGCCGACCGGATGTCGATGCTTGTCGGCCGCGGCCGGGCGGAGGACTTCGTGGCGATCAACGAGGTGCTACGCGCGGGTCTGTATACACGCGACCGGCTGATCGAGCTGCTGGCCGAACGCGACATCGGCTATGACCCGTTCGTGGTCGCCGGCGTGCTGGCCGAGTTGCCGCACATCCACGACGACGAGTTCGCCGCGCACGGCCTTGACGAACTCGAGACGGCGATCATGCGCGCCCGGTTCGCCGACTGGTATCGCATGCTGGTCAGCAGCGGCATCCCTGACGCCCGCGGTTGACGCCGACGGCGCCGCGCCGGGTGCGGCACCCCGGGCGGGTACCCCCAGGCGGACCCCGGCATGGCAACCCCGGCGCGGCATCCCCGAGGCGCGGCCTCAGCCGGTGCGGCGCATCGCCTCGGAGATCCGCTCCGCGGCCGCGGCGACCGGTTGGGCATGCAGGCGGCCCGGCGAGCGGGTGAGGCGTTCGATGGGGCCGGAGACCGAGATCGCGGCGATGACCCGGGCGCCCGCGCCGCGGATCGGGGCTGACACCGAGGCCACGCCCGATTCGCGCTCCGCGATGCTCTGCGCCCAGCCGCGGCGGCGAACCGACGCCAGCGTGGCGGCGGTGAACTTGGCGGTGCGCAGCCCACGGTGCAGCCGGTCCGCCTCCTCCCAGGCCAGCAGCACCTGAGCGGCGGACCCGGCCGTCATCGGCAAGGCCGTCCCGACGGGTACGGTGTCGCGCAGCCCGCTCATCCGCTCGGCCGCGGCCACGCAGACGCGGATGTCGCCCTGCCGCCGATACAGCTGGGCGCTCTCCCCGGTGAGGTCACGCAGCTGGGCGAGGATCGGCTGGGCGATCGCGAGCAGCCGGTCCTCACCGGCCGCGGTGGCCAGCTCCGACAGCCGCGGCCCGAGGATGAACCTGCCCTGCGTGTCCCGGTGGACGAACCGATGGTGCTCGAGCGCGACGGCGAGGCGGTGCGCGGTCGGCCTGGCCAGGCCGGTCGTCGACACCAGCTGAGCGAGCGACGCCGGTCCTGCCTCGAGCGCATTGAGGACCAGAACCGCTTTGTCGAGCACGCCGACTCCGCTAGAGTTGTCCATAGATCGATACTGCCGTCTCAGACTCTGAGATGCAAGTCCGAGAGGTCGTGAGGAGCATGGGCCGAACACTGGCCGACAAGGTCTACGACGCGCACGTCGTGCGACGTGCCGAGGGCGAGCCCGACCTCCTTTATATCGACCTGCACCTCGTCCACGAGGTCACCAGCCCGCAGGCGTTCGACGGTCTGCGCATGGCCGGCCGTCCGGTCCGCCGGCCGGACCTGACCATCGCCACCGAGGACCACAACGTCCCCACCACCGACATCTTTGCCCCGATCGCCGACCCGGTGTCCCGTACCCAGGTCGAGACGCTGCGCAAGAACTGCGCCGAGTTCGGCGTCAGGCTGCACCCGATGGGCGACGCCGGGCAAGGCATCGTGCACGTCATCGGCCCGCAGCTCGGGCTCACCCAGCCCGGCATGACGGTGGTGTGCGGCGACTCGCACACCTCCACGCACGGCGCGTTCGGCGCGCTGGCCTTCGGCATCGGCACAAGCGAGGTCGAGCACGTGCTGGCCACCCAGACGCTGCCGCAGGTCAAGCCCAAGACGATGGCCATCACGGTGGACGGCGCGCTGCCCTACGGAGTGACCGCCAAAGACCTGATCCTCGCGATCATCGCCCAGATCGGCACCGGCGGCGGCCAGGGCCACATCGTCGAATACCGCGGCGAGGCGGTTCGCGGCCTGTCGATGGAGGGCCGCATGACGGTCTGCAACATGTCCATCGAGGCGGGCGCCCGCGCCGGCATGATCGCGCCGGATGAGACGACGTTCGCCTATCTTGAGGGCCGCGCGCACGCGCCGTCGGGGGCGGCCTGGACGGCGGCGATGGACTACTGGTCGACGCTGCGCACCGACGACGACGCGACCTTCGACAAGGAGGTCGTCATCGACGGGGACGCGCTGACGCCGTACGTCACCTGGGGCACCAACCCGGGCCAGGGCGCGCCGCTCGGTTCCGGCGTCCCGGACCCCGCGTCGTTCGCCGATCCGGCCGCGCGGTCCGCCGCCGAGCGCGCCCTGGAGTACATGGGACTGTCCGCCGGCACGCCGCTGCGGGAGATCAAGGTCGACACGGTCTTCGTCGGTTCCTGCACCAACGGGCGGATCGAAGACCTGCGCGTCGCCGCCGAGGTCATCACGGGCCGCCGGGTGGCCGAGGCGGTCCGGATGCTTGTCGTGCCCGGATCGATGAAGGTCAAGGAGCAGGCCGAGGAAGAGGGCCTGGACGAGATCTTCAAGGCGGCGGGCGCCGAGTGGCGCGAGGCCGGCTGTTCGATGTGCCTGGGCATGAACCCCGACCAGCTCGCGCCGGGGGAGCGCAGCGCATCGACCTCCAATCGCAACTTCGAGGGCAGACAGGGCAAGGGCGGCCGTACCCACCTGGTATCGCCCGCCGTCGCCGCCGCTACCGCCGTCACCGGTCACCTGGCCGCGCCGGCCGACCTGTAGGCACGTACGCCCGTCAGGGCCCGTGAGGGGAGAGTCACTCGTCATGGAAGCGTTCACCACGCACACCGGACGCGCCGTGCCGCTGCGGCGGGGCAACGTCGACACCGACCAGATCATCCCGGCGGTCTGGCTCAAGCAGGTCAGCCGCACCGGCTTCGAGAAGGGCCTGTTCGCCGCCTGGCG
>CALAED010000080.1 GCA_937891035.1 uncultured Thermomonosporaceae bacterium
GTACCCGGCGCGCTCGGGATGAATTTTTGTCATCGCCCAATCCTTTCGACATCAGTCAATCCAGCTGATCCCATGAGCCCATGGCTTGTTAAGCTCCAAAAGGGCCCACACCACTTTGCCGTGGTCGAACGTGGTGTATCCGCAAGCGGTGCCGAGCTCTTTGACGATGTGGAGCCCGCGCCCTCCTTCCGCGAAGAAATCCGGGTCCAAGTACACCGGAGGTTCGGGCGAACAATCCCAGACTTCCAGGTCCAAGAACGCCCCTGTCCGCCAAATGCTCAGCCAAATAGGATATTTTGGTGCATGGGTGAGAGAATTGGTGATCAACTCGCTCGCAATCAGCCGAGCGTCCTCGACGAGATCAGGGTGACCGAGTTCGGTGAGCGTCTCGGAAACGAACCTACGAGCATCCCTGGCCGCCCGGGGGGTCGGCTCCAGCCGAATGCGCCGGATGGCCTGATCGACCGGCCGCGTAATTGCGTCATTGCACATCCCTGGGAGACCCTTCTACCTGCCGAAGATGGGTACGGCGTGTGTGACCCAGGATGGTTCACTCTTTTCGGCTGGACCGGTAGTCGCTCGCATACTCTCCGGATACAGTGCTGAGCCATGGAGTCGCGAACCCTTCCCGAAGCGGTAAAGTCGATCATGAAAGTACACGGCTGGTCGCAGTCTCAGCTGGCCCGTGAGCTGGGCGTACCCCGCGACTGGATATCGAAGATCAAACGCGGCGACCGAGACCCGTCAATCGGCAGGCTGTCCCAGCTGCTGGCAGGCATAGGATGGGAAGTGATCATTCGCCCCAAAAGGGAGAAAGCCCCCGTGAAACGCAGAGAATTTGTCGCTGCGGCAGCATCCGTAATGTTCGTTCCATCACCCAAGGTCGGACCTTACGAAGACCCCACGCATGTGCACGAGATGGCACAGCGCCTCGCCCAGGCACGGTATGAGCACGGCGGCGGAACGATCGCCGCCACCGCCATGAAGCACATCCGGCATATAGAGCCGGTCGTGGCGGGCGGGGACAAAAAACTTCAAGCGGCGGCGTCGGACCTTGCGGTGGAGTCCGTCTGGACCTTAAGTGACGCACACCGCTTCGACGCCGGCGAAAATGTCGGGCGGCTCGCGCTGGAGCTGGCCAAGCGCAGCGAGAGCCCTGATGCCCAATCCCGTGCCTATAGTGCCCTGGCCCAGCTCAATAGCGAGTGGGGCAGGGCCGATCGGGCCTTTAAGTACGCCAAAAGCGGCGTCCAGCTCCCCGAGGTCCCCGAGACTCAGCAGGCGTGGATGCGCCTGCGCAGGGCCAGAACTCTCACGCTGGTGCGCGGCCAGGAGAACGCGGCGCGCGATGAGATAGAAAGCGTCTACGGGCCGCTGCGGGATCGCGGATTTCCGGGACAATCTTCGTTCGATGTCGCCGACATGATGGCCTGCATCGGCGTGGCGTTGAATCGCATCGGAGTATATGCGGACGCGCATTGCATGCTCAATGAGGCGCTTGCGCTCTTGGGCGACTCATCGCCTAACCCGCAAAGCCAGCGCTTGGCACAGCAGGTGCTCGCAGCGCTGCGGATGTCACAACCAGCGCTCGCGGCGGATCACATGCTCGCTCTCGCCCGGATCGCGCCGCTCGTCAACTCTCGGTGGCTGGACGGAGATCTGCGGGAGGTGCTCGCCGAGTCGGCGAAATGGGCGAGCGTGCCGGAGATCCGCGACGCCCGCGACCACCTGCGGACCGTCGTCCAAGCGCCCGCCCCGCCGATCAAGCGAACTTAAAGATGATCGCAGCCAGCACCTCTCGGTCTTCATACCGGCGCTGGCCACCACTTCGACCGGCTGATCTGCCCGTCCGACCATGGCCACGGCTACGCGACGGGCACCAGCCTGATCGTTTGTTTCTACGGGTCGCGGCCGGGTGATCGTCGGCCTGATCGCTGGTGTGCGGGCCGGATGATCTGGTAGCGGTATCGTCCGTCGGGGCGGCGGCTGATGATCACTCGGTCGGGGTGGCGCCACTTGTACTTGTTGTGCCAGGCGCAGCACATCACCAGCTGGTCGATGTCGCTGCCCTGCCCGTTCTCCCAGCCGTCGGCGTGGTCGATTTGGCAACCGGTGGCCGGGATCTCGCAGTCGTCGACCGCGCAGGTGGCATAACGGGTCAGCAGCACGCGACGTTGGGCGGGTGTGGCGCAGCGGACGCGGCGGCCGAGGTAGAGCGGGTGGCCGTCGGTCCCCAGCACGAGGGTGGAGAATCCCGAGTTGAGCAGGATCTGACGGGCCCGCTCCATGCCGATGGGGGTGCCGTCGGCGAGCCGTGCGGTGAACGGGGCGTTGTTGAACGGCCAAGTGGGTGTGGGTGGCTCCGGTGGTCCCGGATCCGCGACGTTCGCCCCTGCGGTCGTCGCCGCCGACTCGCGCCCGCCATCCGAACTGTCACCGGGTAGTTGATCGGCGTCGCGGCCGAACTGGTCGGTGGGAGCGGGGTTGTGCGGGGTCGCGGGTTGAGGTGTGTGTTGCCGCAGCACCTGTTGCTTCAGGTCGACGATGAGGATGGGGTCCCAGCGGCTGTCTCCACCGGACAGGTGGGTCTGCAAAGCGTCCGCGAGGCGTTCGGCGTGATCGCGGGTGTCGTCGGGTCCGCAGGGTGTCGCCAGTGGCTCGAGCTTGGCTTTGATCAAAGCGAGTAGCTCGGGGCCGAAGCGGCCCTTGACAAAGGCGCCCGGCCCTGAGCGGTGCACCGTCCACCATTGACGCTCCGCGTGCCGCCCGTCCTCCGGCTCGGCCGCGGTGTCGTCGCGTTCGGCGATCAGGTCTTTGATCTTGTCGGCGAACCGGGTGATCTGACCCACTGAGTGGCCCTCATCGACGAACCGCAGCAGTAAGCCCTCGGCCTTGCCGCAGTCGGCCGCGTCCAGCCGCCGCACCCCGGCGGCGATCGCGGCGGCATACCCCGCCGACAACTCGCCGGCTGCCAGCCGTTTGGCGACCTGTGGCAGCCGCGGCAACTGCTCGGCCAGCGTGGCGCGCTCGGCCGCCCGGACGTGCCGCATGCCCAGGCCGCCGCGCAGCCACGCGGTCGGGGAGGTGTGCCCCCACTCGGCGACCTGGCCGCACCGGGTGGCGACGCCGACGCGAGCGGCGATGGCGGATTCGAGCAGATCGACGGCCCGTCCGAGGACATCCACCTGGTCATAGCAGACTGCCCCCGACGCGGGCGCGGGCCGCGCGGCCAGCTCGGCGGCCAGGCCGGCGATGCCTGCCACCAACTCAGCGTCGGTGGCGGTCACCCCAGAGTCGATCGAACGCATGTTCTAATACTAGGCAAGGGGTCCGACAGAACCCGAGCTCGCGTGTGAGTAGAAGGCTTTGTTCGGTGCCCCTGCCGGCTCCGCTTGGACCTTAGCCGTCCCGATCGCAGCAGGCGTCCGGTTGTGGCCCTTCTTGACGGCTGTGGCGCGAAACCCCAGCTGAGACTCTGGGTGTAGAGGCCATCACCCCATGCGTTTGGATGCTTCCATTGTCAACTTTTGGTTCGGGTGCGGCGTTGGTAACGGTCCGCCGATGCATCCTCGCGGCCGACCCTGGGTCCTGGTAGATGATGAACGCCGAGCGGTCGGACCATGATTCTTCGGACCATGATTCTG
>CALAED010000081.1 GCA_937891035.1 uncultured Thermomonosporaceae bacterium
CGCCGGGATCGGCGGCGCCGGTGGGGGCGCGCTCGCGCAGGAACCGGCCGATGATGCGTTCGCTGCGGCCGTCGCCGTACACGTCGGCGGTGTCGATGAGGGTGACGCCGGCCTCGACGGCGGCGGTGAGCGTGGCCAGCGCGTCGGCCTCGCTGACCTCGCCCCAGTCGGCGCCCAGCTGCCAGGCGCCCAGCCCCACCACGCCGACGCCGCGACCGGTCCGCCCGAGGATGCGTTCTTCCATGCCGCCGAGCCTATTGATCTCCTCGCCCGCGTGCGGGTCGACCGCGCATGGCCACCGGTACCGATCGCTACGGCGGGGTCACCAGGCGGTCGTGCAGGGCGCGGGTGTCCGCCGTGGCGCTCATCGACCGTGGCCAGGAACTTTTCCATGGTGTATGCGCGGGGCAGGTGGCTGTCGGCGGGCCGGGAGTCGAGGTCGGCGGCGTAGGTGGTGCTGGCCCGCAGCCGGGCGAGCACCCGTTCGAGTCGTTCGCCGGTCGCGACGTAGTCGGCGACCACCGCCTCCCGCGTCACCCCGGCGACCTCGAGCGCGAGCGCGCACACCACTCCCGTACGGTCTTTGCCCGCCGCGCAGTGCACGATCGAACCGCCGTCCTCGTGCGCCATCACCCGCAAGGCGGCGACGATCGAGTCGGGCCGGTCGTCGAGGTAGGCCAGGTAGTGCCCGACCGATCGTTCGGCCTCCGGCCCGCCGTCTTGGCGGGCCTGCCAGGGCAGCACCGCGTCGATGTCGACCCCCGCCCGGCCGGGCCGGCCGGGCGGGCGGGGCGGTTCGGGCGCGCGGTCGGCCTCGACGTCGGTGAACACGCCGCCCTCGGTGAACAGCGACAGGTGGTGGATGCGCACCTGGGCGACCCGAGTGAGCGGACCGGGCCCTTCGAGCGAGACCTCAGGTCCGCTGCGCAGATCGATGACGTGCGTCACGCCCAGGCCGGTGACGAGCCGGTCGATGTCGCCGGGGGTCAGGTCCTGCAGGTTGTCCGCGCGCAGCACCCGCCCGGGCCGGGTCGCCCCGCCGTCGTGGGTGGGCAGCCCGCCGAGGTCGCGGACGTTGACGGCTCCGTCGAGATCGATCCACCGCATGCTTCGACCTTAACCGCGCGCCGCGGCCGGCCGGGTCGGCCGGTGGCCCGGCCTTCGAGTGTTGCGTCGAGTCGGCCCGCGATGTGGAAGCCTCAGCCTTCGAGGGCGTACTGCATGACGCGGAACTTGGCCTGCGCCTCGGCCAGCTCGTCTTCCGGTACGGAGTCGGCCACGATGCCGCAGCCGGCGAACAGGCGGGCTCGCGGCCCGTCGATCTCCGCGCAGCGCAACGCGATGCCCCATTCGCCGTCGCCGCGGGCGTCGACCCAGCCGACCGGGCCGGCGTAGCGGCCCCGGTCCATCACCTCAAGCTCGCGGATCAGGTCCATCGCCACGTCGGTCGGGGTGCCGCACACCGCGGGCGTGGGATGCAAAGCGGCCACGACGTCGAAGACCGACCGCCGCGGCTCGAGCCGGGCGTGCACCGGCGTGGCGAGGTGGATGACGTTGGCGAGGGTGAACAGCTCGGGCTCGGCGGGCATGTCCAGCCGGGTGCACAGCGGGGCGAGGGCGCCGGCGACCATCTCGGCGGCGTAGGCGTGCTCCTCGCGGTCTTTCGCGGACGCAAAAAGCGCGGCGCCCCGGGCCGCGTCGTCGGCCGGGTTGGTGCCGCGCGCCGTGGTGCCGGCCAGGACGAAGGAGTCGACGCGATCGCCGACGCGGCGGACGAGCAGCTCGGGGGTGGCGCCGACGAGGCCGGCGCAGGCGAAGGTGTAGCAGGCGGGGAAGCGGTCGGCGAGGCGGGCGAGCAGCACGCGGGTGTCGATGGGCCGGTCGGCGTGGGCGCGCAGGTCGCGGGCGAGCACGGCCTTGCCGAGGCGGCCTTCGCGGATGCGTTCAACCGCGGCCGCCACGGCCCGCTGCCACTGTGGCGCGGTCAGCGTCCCGTCGCTCCAGCTGACCCGGGACGGCGGCAGCTGCTGCCGCAGCAGGGCGGGCCGGCCGGCGGCGTCGTCGATCGTGGTCAGCCACGCCCGCCCGCCGCGGCGGCCGAGCACGACCTTGGGCACGATGAGCACCGAGTCGCTTGACTTGGGGTCGAAGCTGAAACCGCCGAAGGCCACCGGCCCGGTGCCGGGCAGTTGGACGGTGTCGTCGATGTCTGCCGCGGCGAACAGGTCGCCGAGCCACTGGCCGGCGCGGGCGAAGCGGTCCTCGGCGCCGGGCACGACGATGCGCGCTGCCTCACCCCACCCCACGATGCCTTCGCCGCCGCGCACCCAGGCCAGCGCCTGCGCATGCGGCAGCCGGGCCAGCAGGTCACCCGGGTCGGCGAGCGGGGTCGATCTGACGACGAGTCGTTCCCCGGCATCCACGGCGGGCCTCACGTTCGCCACTCTACGGGAGAATTGAACTCGTTCAAACACGCTGCTGCACTACCGGCACGCGAGATAAATCACGTCCGGCTCGCCACGCGGCGCCGCTACGGTGCGCACCTCGACGTCGCCGAACCTGGCGCGCAGCCGGGCCGCGAAGGCGGGGGCGGCCGCGGCGCTCCACACGGCCAGCACGCCGCGGGCGGTCAGCCGGCCGGCGAGCAGGTCGAGCCCGTCGTCGCCATACAGCAGGGCGTTGCGGTCGGTGACCGTCCAGTCCGGGCCGTTGTCGATGTCCAGGCAGATCGCGTCGAATCGTGCGGCGCCGCCGGGCAGCCAGTCGAGCAGGTCGGCGCAGATCACGGTGACGCGCGGATCGTCGAGCGCGCCCGCAGAGTACGGCCGCAGGTGCGTACGGTGCCAGCCGATGACGGCCGGTTCGAGCTCGACGACGCTCACCGTGCCGCCGGCGGGGACGCCGGCCGCGGCCTCGGCCAGGGAAAAGCCCGCGCCGAGACCGCCGATCAGCAGGTTCGCCGGATCGTGGTGGCGGTCAAGCGCGGCCCGGACGAGCATGCGCTCGGACCGCCCACTCCTGGTGTCCATGAGGAAGACGCCGTTGCTGATGATCTCGAAGTCCGCGCCGACGCGGCGCAGCACCACCTCGCCGCCCGCGACGCCGGCGGCGAGGTCGACGACGACCGGCCGGTCGGCGGCGAACTTACCGTAGGTACGATGCGCATCGGGCGCGCGCCGGGGGTGATGTGTGTCGCAGGTCTGCGGACCCATGGCGTTCACCCTAGCCGGGGCGTCCCCGCGGCCGGTCTTTCGCGGTCTAGGCTGGGGGCGTGACGGATCTCCCCGGCGGCACGGACCCTCGGGACCTGCGCGCTTCCGACCACGATCGCGATCGGGTCGCGGAAGTGCTGCGGCAGGCGGCCGGGGATGGGCGGCTGACCCTCGACGAGCTCGATGAGCGGCTGACGGCGGTCTACGCCGCCAAGACCTACGGCGACCTGGAGCCGATCACGCGGGATCTGCCGATCGGCGGGCCGCCGGCCGCCGCGGTGAACGCGGCGCCGGACGCGGCCGCCGGACGCATCGGCGGCCGGCCCACCTCGAGCGTCGGCGTCGGGATCATGGGCGGGTTCAGCCGCAAGGGGGCCTGGGTGGCGCCGCGCGAGTTCACCGCGGTCGCGTGCTGGGGCGGCGGCGAGATCGATCTGCGGGACGCGCGGTTCGCCGAGCCGGAGGTGACGATCCGGGCGTTCGCCGTCATGGGCGGCGTGAACGTGATCGTCCCCGAGGACGCGGAAGTCGACGTCCGGGGTATCGGGATCATGGGCGGCTTCGACGACCGGGCGAGCGGGCGGGGCGCCCCGGGGGCGCCGCGCATCGTCGTCACGGGCCTGGCGTTTTGGGGTGGCGTCGGCGTCGTGCGCAAGCCGAGGCGCAGCGAGCTGAAGCGGCGCGAGCGCGAGCGCCGGCGGCTCGATCGCGGCGGCGAGAGCGCGGACTGACCGGCCAGGGACCGGCCGGGATCCGCCCCGCTCGGGAAGACATCTTTGCGGCGCCGCGTTGCCGTGTAACGATGTAATCATCTGGAGGTGAGCCGATGGTCGCCGAGCCGCGTGAATCCTCGGGCGCCGCGCCCTTGGACGCGTACTCCCGGGTCGTGTCATCTGTCGCCCGCGAGCTGACCCCGCGCGTGGCGAGCCTACGAGTGCGGCAGCGTGGCCGCGAGGGGTCGGGCTCGGCGGTGGCCTTCACCGCCGACGGTTTCCTGCTCACCAACGCCCATGTCGTCGGCGACGCCCGCGAGGGCACGGCGTCCTTCGACGACGGCACCACGACGTCGTTCCGCGTGGTCGGCACCGACCCGCTGTCGGATCTGGCGGTCGTGCGCGCCGACAGTGCCACCCCGGCGCCGGCGGTGCTCGGCGACAGCGACGGCCTCGTCGTGGGCCAGCTCGTGGTCGCCGTGGGCAACCCGCTCGGTCTGGCGGGGTCGGTGACGGCCGGCGTCGTCAGCGCGCTGGGCCGGTCGCTGCCCGCCAGGAGCGGCATCGCCATGCGGGTGATCGAGGACGTCATCCAGACCGACGCCGCGCTCAACCCGGGAAACTCCGGTGGTGCGCTGGCCGACGCGCACAGCCGGGTGATCGGCATCAACACCGCGGTCGCCGGCGTGGGCCTCGGCCTGGCCGTGCCCATCAACAGCACGACCCGCCGCATCATCGGCGCCCTGATGCACGACGGCCGGGTCCGCCGCGCCTTCCTCGGCCTGGTCACCAACCCGGCGCCGGTGCCGGCGACGCTGCGTGAACGCACCGGCCAGCACGAAGCGCTGCGTGTGGCCGAGGTGGTGCCCGGCAGCCCCGCCGACCGGGCCGGGCTGCGCCGCGGCGATCTGGTCCTCACGGCCGCCGGGATGCCGGTCAAGGAGGCACAGGGCCTGCAGCGCCTGATGTTCGCCGAGGCCATCGGCCGTCCGCTGCAGATCACCGTGCTGCGCAACGGCGCCATGGTCGACGTGATCGCCGAGCCGGTGGAGCTGACCACCGAACCACGCTGACGGTCTGTGGCCGGCTCGGCGGGCGGGGAACCGGCCACAGGACGCTACAGGAGCGGGAGTTGCTCGGGCCGGGGCGCGGGCGTCGCGCGCGCGGGTTTTGGCGGGGCGGGCGGGCGGCGGTGGTCGCGGCGGTCGATCCCGTAGGCGGCGGCCAGCTCGCGGACCTGGCGGCTGATGCGTTCCTGGACGTCTTTGGGTGCGTAGGCGCCCCGCCCGTACAGCCGCTGGTAGGGGCCGACCAGTTCGGGATGGTGGGCGCGCAGCCAGCCGAAGAACCATTCACGTGCCCCCGGCCGCAGGTGCAAGGTGATCGCCGAGACCGACGTCGCGCCGGCCGCGGCGATCTGCCGCACCGTCGCTTCGAGCTGCGCGGGGGAGTCCGACAGATAGGGCAGCACCGGCCCCATCAGCACGCCGCAGCCGATGCCGTGGTCGTTCAGCGCCGCGCACACCTCAAGGCGTTTGTGCGGGCTCGGGGTGCCCGGCTCGACCAGCCGCCACAGGTCCGTGTCGACCGACCCGACCGACACCGCGGTGCTCACGTCGGTGCGCTCGGCGGCCTCGGCCAGCACCGGCAGGTCGCGCAGGATCAGTGAGCCCTTGGTCAGGATGGAAAAGGGGTTGGCGGCGTCGCGCAGCGCGGCCAAGATGCCGGGCATCAATCGGTATCGTCCCTCGGCCCGCTGGTAGACGTCGACGTTGGTGCCCATCGCGATGTGCTCACCCGCCCACTTCGGCGCGGCCAGCTCGCGGCGGACCAGCTCGGGCGCGTTGACCTTCACCACGATCTTGGAGTCGAAGTCGTGTCCCGCGTCGAAGTCGAGGTATTCGTGCGACTTGCGCGCGAAGCAGTTGTGTGACACGACGCCGCCCGCGATGAAGTCACCCGTCCCCGTGGTGATGTCGTACATCGGCAGATCCAGGCCGAGCGGCTCGATCGAGGCGACGGCGAGCGAGGCGTCGCCGTCAAGCGCCGCCCCCTCGATCGACCGTTTGGGGGTCGTCGCCGGGTCGACCGTGTGCAGGAACCGCAGGCATTGGCGAAGACCGCCGCGCAGGCGGATGTCGTGGACCGGCCGTCCGCCGCGACGCCGCCGCCACGCGACCGCGAAGTCGAATCCCAGCGCCCGCAGCGCGAGCCGGGCCTGCTCGATCAGCCGGGGGTCGGAGCCGAAGACGCGCAGCACGCCGTGGCCGAACTCGCCGTCCGCGTCGAAGACGCCCGCCAAAAAGCCCTTGTGCCAGTCGTCTTCCGGGTCGCGCGGCCACTCGACGATCCGCGCGACGGCGGCGGTCGTTGTGTCGTGCCGCATCGCCGGCGGGCGAACGCCGAAGTCGGCCAGATAGCGTCGTGCGCGTTCGAGCGCCTCGCCACCTGCCGCGCCGCCGCCGCGGATCACGCCGCACAGGTAGCCGCTGCGGTATCCGGCGGTGTCCTTGGGCGGCTCGGCGAACGCGCCGGTGCCGACCAGCGTGTCGTCGAGCGCGAGATGCGGGCGCCGGTCGGGGCCGTGCTCGCCGCCGCGCACATATCGCCAGCCGCGGTCGCTGAGGAAGCGATGATCGCCGCTGGCGATGAGCGTGGTCCCGTCCTCGAGGGCGATGCGGTATGCGGGCTTGATCGTCGGCCAGTGGGCGAGCACCTCCGTCGCGACGTAGCGGCGGTGACCCCCGGTGTGTTCGGTGCCGTAGACGCGGTCGCCGACCCGTACCTCGGCCAAGGGTCGCGTCCGCCCATCGGCCATGAGGATCGGCGTATCCCCCGCGCAGCAGTACCGGCAGGCGTGGGCGCAGCCGCGGTAGGGGTTGATGGTCCAGGTGAAGGGCAGGCGCGCGGCGGCCGGCACCTTGTTGATGATCGACTTGGCGTGGATCTCGTAGCAGGTGATGCCGCGAAAGCCGGGGGTGTCGAAGGTGCGGGTCACGGCCCGGCGCTCGATGAGCGGCACGTCCGGGCGGTCGACGGCGTCGTCGAGCCGCAGATTGTCCCAGCGCATCCGCTCCCCTCTCGAACGCTTCGACGATGGAACTCACGTTCGATGATCGCAACGTCGCGGCGCTCGTACCTGCGCGTTTAGTTCGCATCACACCGAAACCTAGGTAAGAATGGGCCCCTATGTGGCGACGATGGGGGAGCGGCGCCGGCCCGCGGGCCGCGGCCGCCAAGGCGTCGGCGGGGCTGACGGCGGTGTCGTTGGCGCTGTCGGCGGCGGCGTGCGTGGGGAGCAACGGCACCGGCGACCGAGAGGCGGCGCGCTCCGGCGCCGCGCGTCCCGGGGCGGAATGCCCGGCGGTCAAGGCGCCGGACGGATCAAGCGGTCGCGAGCTGCGCGGCATGTGGATCGCCACCGTGGGGGGCGGGGACTGGCCATCCGCGCATGGCCCGGCGGCGCGGCAGCGGGCCGATTACCGGCGGCTGCTCGACATCGCGAAAAAGCGGCACCTCAACGCGGTGTTCGTACAGATCAGGCCCAGCGCGGACGCCTTCTACCCCTCGCCGTACGAGCCGTGGTCGCAGTGGATCACCGGCGAGCAGGGGCGCGACCCCGGCTACGACGTCCTCGGCTACATGCTGAAAGAGGCGCACGCCCGCGGCCTGGATTTCCACGCCTGGTTCAACCCCTACCGGGTGAGCCGGCAAAGGCACCTCAAGCGGCTCGCCGCCACCAACCCGGCTCGCCGTCACCCCGAGTGGGTGCGCCGCTACGGCACCGCCCTGTGGTACGACCCGGGGCTGCCGCAGGTGCGCGACCTGGTCAGCAAGGTCGTCCTCGACGTGGTACGCAAGTACGACATCGACGGCGTGCACTTCGACGACTACTTCTACCCCTACCCCCTACCGGCCGACTTCCCCGACAAGGCCACCTACCGCGCCCACGGCAAGCGCTTTTCGAGCAAGGCGGCCTGGCGGCGCGACAACGTCAACACGATGGTCAAACGGATCTCGGGTGAGGTGCACCGCGCCAAGCCTTGGGTGCGGTTCGGGATCAGCCCGTTCGGGGTGTGGCGCAACGCCTCGACCGACCGGGCCGGCTCGGCCACCCGCGCGCTGCAAAGCTACGACGACATCTACGCCGACTCCCGGCTGTGGGTGAGGCGCAACTGGCTCGACTACATCGTCCCGCAGCTGTACTGGCCGATCGGCGACCGGCGCGCCGACTACCGGACGCTGACCGCCTGGTGGTCGCGGCAGGTCCGCGGCACCGACGTCCAGCTGGAGATCGGGCACGGCGCCTACCGCGTCGGCGGG
>CALAED010000082.1 GCA_937891035.1 uncultured Thermomonosporaceae bacterium
ACGTAACCTGACCCGACCCGGCCCGCCGTCAACCAACCCCTGGCTACGATCGGCGCATGCCTGAGAACAAGATCTCGGGGGAGATAAAGCCTCCAGCCGGCGGGGACGTGGCCGTCATCATCCCGGCCAAGGACGAGCAAGATCGCATCGCCGCGACCGTGCAGGCCGCGCAGCAACTGCCCGGCGTCGATCTCGTGTTCGTCGTCGACGACGGTTCGGCCGACGCGACCACGCGGCTGGCCGAGGGCGCCGGCGCTACGGTCGTACGCCACGCCCGTAACCGCGGCAAGGGCGCGGCGATGGAAAGCGGCGCCGAGGCGGTGCGGGTGGTCGAGCGGCACGAGGGCCGCACCGCGCCGCGGCACCTGCTGTTCCTCGACGCCGACCTGGCCGAGACCGCGAAGGCGGCCGCGCCCCTCGTCGACCCCGTACGGGCCGGCGCGGCCGACATGACCATCGCGGTGTTCGCCACCACCGTCAAGCTAGGCGGCCACGGCTTCGTCGTCCGGCTGTCGCGCGACGGCATCAAGCGCGCCACCGGCTGGGACGCGACGCAGCCGCTCAACGGGCAGCGCTGCCTGACCCGCGCCGCGTTCGAGGCCGGGTTGCCGCTCGCCGCGGGCTTCGGCGTCGAGACCGCGCTCACGATCGACCTGCTGCGCAAGGGATTCCGGGTCACCGAGGTCGAGGTGCCGCTCGCCCACCGCGCCACGGGCACGGACTGGCGGGCGCAGGCGCACCGGGCCAGGCAATTTCGCGACGTGGCCCGCGCGCTCGCCATCCGCGATCCGGCGTTGACGCGCGGCGTGGGCCGATTCTTCCGTTCCGGTTGATCGCGGCCGAGCGGACTCCGGTGGACGCGGCGGGCATGGTGCGGCACTTGGGATGCTTGGGGCGACGGGATCGCTGAGCCGGGCATGAGCGCATGAGCGAAGCGAGCCGGGGGGGCGGCCCCGCCACCCGCGTCCCGGGCGGCCGCCTGGGCCGGGCCGGCCTCGCCGCCATCGGCCTTGGTCTGGCCGCCTTCCTGGCCACGGCGCTGCTCGGCCCGTCCGCGATGCAGCCGGCGTTGCCCGGCGCGGCCGGCGAACCGCCGTACTCCGTAGCCGCACACCCCTCGCCGTACCTCGTCATCGGCCTCGTTGTCCTTGGCGTGCTGGCGGGCGCGGCAGGGCTCGGGCTGTGCCTGCTCGCGATCCGGCGCGGCTGGTCGTGCCCGCCGCGGCCGCTCTTGATCGCCGGCCTGCTCGTCGCCGCCGCGTTCGCCGTCCTGCCTCCGGTGGGGTCGGGGGACCATCTCAACTACGCGGTGTATGGCCGGATGGCGGTCACCGGGCACGATCCGTACAGCACCGCAGCGCGCGACCTGCCCGGCGACCCGATCGCCGGGGTGGTGGAGCCGCCGTGGCGCGAGGAACCGTCGATCTACGGCCCGATCGCCACGGCGCAGCAGGCGTTCGCGTCCTGGATCGGCGGGGACTCGGTGCGGCTGACCGTCTTCGTGCTGTCGCTCACCAACGCGCTCGCGTTCGCGGCGGTCGGGCTGTTGCTGTATCGCCTGGCCGGGCGCACGGGCACCCGCACCGGCCGGCTCCGCTCGGTGCTGCTGTGGACCGGCAATCCGCTGCTGCTGTTCCACCTGGTGTCCGGCGGGCACAACGACGTTCTCGCCATCGCCGCCGCCGTGGCCGCGCTCGCGGTCTTCGCGGGAGGGACACCGGGACCGCGCTCGGTGCGGCGGATTCTCGCCACCGGAGGCCTGCTCGGCGCCGGCGTCGCGATCAAGCTCCCCGCCGCGCTGGCCGGCGGCGGCCCGGCCTGGGCGCTGCTCGGCATGGCCCGGCGGCGCGTGGCGCGGCCGCGTGTAGCACGGCCGGGGCCGGGGCGGTGGTCGTGGCGGTGGTCGTGGCGGCGGTCGTGGCCGGCCCGGCTGGTCCCCGTGGCCCTGCTGGGCGGCGCGGCTGCGGTCGTGGCGGTGCTCGCGTACGCGCCGGCCGGGGCGCATGCGTTCGACCAGGTGCAGCGGGCGTCCCGCTCGGTGTCGCTGGCCACCCCATGGCATCTGGTCGATGTCGCCCTCGGCCGGGGCGCACATCGCCCGGTCATTCAGATCGGGTCGCTCATCTTGCTCGGCGTGCTCACCTGGCTGCTGCTCCGGCTGCTGCCGCGCGGCGAGGAGAGTCATCGGATCGCCACGGCGTTGGTGCTGGCGTGGCTGTTCGCCGCCCCGTACGCATTGCCGTGGTACGACGCGTTCGGCTGGGCGCTGCTCGCGCTGCTGCCCTGGTCGGCGATCGACGCGTTGCTGCTGGCCAGGACGGTCGCGCTGAGCCTCGCCTACCTGCCGGCCCGCGACCCGCAGGCCGTTAGGTTGCCGGACGGACTGGCGTGGCTGTTCACCGTGGTCCGGCCGACGGTCATCCCGTGGGCGCTGACCGCGATTCTGGGCATTCTGGCCGCTCTGGCGGTGTGGCGGCGGTCGCGACGCGAGACGGAGCGGCCATCTCCTGAGCCCGTATCCCCGCCGCGAGGGTGAGCGGGACGGCGAGGCCGAGGGCGATGGCGGCGACCACCACGCCGGAGTCGTTCACCGCCGTGCCCACCACCGCGGTGGTCAGCGCCGCCATCAGCGCCGGGCGCAGCGTCGGGGCGCGGGTGTAGGCGTCGGCGAGCACGGCGGCCCGCAATTTCAGCGGCCTGGCCAGCACGAAGAACAGGAAGCACAGGGCGCCGACGGCGATCACGGTGAACTGCCAATAGCGCAGGCTGTAGAGCATCGCCACGATTTTTCGTCCGATGACGCCCCATGCCGTACCGTCCAGCAGCTCATCCCAGAACCGCCCAAGATGCGTCTGCTCGGTGACGGGGCGCATGGAGTCGGCGAACGCGATGGCGAGCACGGCGCCGACCGCGGCCGCGCCGATGAGGCCGACGGTGAGCGGCGAGAGCCGCCTGCCGGCGATCATGAAGGCGAGCACCGCCGTGCCGGGCACGATCGCCAGCACCCCGCCGAAGTCACTGCCCCACCCAGGCCAGCCGTCCAGTGCCACGGCGACCAGCCCGGCCGCGACCACGACGCCGACCGCGGCCGCGCGCCGGCCCTCGCGTAGCGGCCGGTCGGCCAGCCAGGCGGCGACCAGGATCGCGCTCGTCGCGAAGACCGCGAACGCGATGTTGCCGAAGCCGTAATAGCGCCCGCCGACCAGCGCGGTGTAACCCATGAGGCTGTTGAGTTGCAGGTGCGAGCCGGTCAGCACGTCGATGCCGAGCACCAGCGCGGACACCCCCGCGATCACCAGCGCGGGCGCGATCAGTGACCGGCGCCATGGGCCGGCCAGCGCGAGTGCGGTCACCGCCGCGGTCGCGCCGAGCACGCACATGATCAAAGTCGGGGCGGGATGCATGGACCGCCACCAGGGCACCACATTGGCCAGGAAGGACGCCACGGGCACGGCGCCCGCGGCCAGCGCCACGACCCTCATCCCGGCCAGCACGCGGCTCCGGCCGCCGGTGCGGCGGCGGCGCAGCAGGACTGAGGCGACGCCGTACAACAGCAACTGCGCACCGAACAGCAGGATGAAGAACGGCGCCTGCAACCTGCTGACCGAGCGGGCGGCGACGTCCTCGTCGTCGAGGGCCTCTCGTTTGTCCGCCGTGGTCGTGGCCGGCGGCGCCGGCTCCGAGCGCCACGGCCGGCCGATGGCCGCGGCCGGCTGCCGCAGCCCGAGATCGCGCAGCGCGGTCGAGGTGAGATCGGTCAACGTCACCAGACCGGGTCGCCGGGTGGCGTTCGATGTGAGGTAGCCGCCGCCCCGCTGGTCGCCGGTGAGTGTGCCGAAGGGCGCCCTGGCGGACAGCGCCACCCGCAGGTGCGCTGCGCTGCCGGTGTCGGAAAGCCCGGCCACCAGCACGGTCGTGCCCGCCGGCAGCGCGGTCAGCACGCGGCCGATCTGCTGGTCGGCGCGCGTCGCCGCGCCCGCCCGCTGCTCGGGGGACAGCGGCACCTGGGCACCCGTCGCGTCGACGCCCGCGTTGATGTACGCGCGGAAGACGGCGTCGACGTCGACGACGACGAGGGCGCACTGGGACCAATCGGTCACTTGGTCGATGGACGCGACGTAGCGGTCCACGCGCCCACGCGTGTCGGCCGCGCCGAACACCCCGCCCGGCCCAACCGCCATCGTGCAGCCACCGCCGCGATGGACCGAGTCGCCGAGCAGCCCGAGCTTCGCCTCGTACTGGGTGTGGGCGTTGTCGCGCCGCATGGCGTCGAAGCCCGGCACGGAGACGTTCGCGCCGGCCCGGGCGGGCGCGGGCGGCAGCGCGCAGGAGCCATGCGCGAGCCGGGCTCGCTGCCCGGCCGAGAGGGTCAGCCAGCCGTCGACCGGGCAGGTGGCGGCGGTGGTAGTGCGGACGCTGAGCGCACCGGCCGAACCGCGCCCGGTGAGCGCCCACAGCGTCGGCGTGCCGGTCTCGTGGAGATCGCTCCACCTCAGCCCGGGCACACCGATGATCACGACGTTCCCCGAGGGCGCAGCGACCGCCGGGCGCGCCATGGCGGGGTTCGCCGGGTTGGCCGGGAGCGCCGTTCTCTGGGGCGCTGTTTTTGGGGGCGTTGTTCCTTGGCTGACTGTTCCGGGGGGGACCGTTCCTGGAGGCGCCGTCGCGGCGGCCGCCGGGGCCCCGATCGGCGCGACCCACGTGAGCAGCCCGAGCAGGACGAGCAGCGAGGCCAGAGCCGCGATGAGCGCGGCGGCCGTGGTACGGAGGGCTTTGGTCGCCCCCGATCGCGGCACGCTAGTACACCTCCAGCAAGCAATACGTCCGTCTCAGGTTAGAGGGCGCGTACGTCAGGATGGTCGCATGGGTCAAGGCCGATCAGGGCGCGATGCTCGCACGTCGAGCGGCTCGCGCGGATCTTGGGTGCCGGCAGGCGGCGTTGGCGGCGGCGGCGGAAGCGGCGTTGGCGGCAGCGTGGCCGCCGCCATCGCCGTGGTCATCGCCGCCGCCATCGTCGTGACCGCGGTCGCCCCGATCGTCGCGCTCTGGCTGACCAATCCGCCCGATCAACGGCTCGTCGACCTCGACGTCTATCGGTCGGGGGGGCAGGCGGTGCTCCGGGGGGAGCCCGTCTACGACTTCTTGACCCAGCCGCCGCAGCTGCTCCCGTTCACTTATCCCCCGTTCGCCGCCCTGCTGGCCACGCCGCTGGCGCTCCTGTCGTGGCCGGCGGCGCAATGGGTGTGGGTCGTGCTGGTGTACGCGGCGCTCGTCTGCGCCGTCTGCTACGCGTTCCGCGAGCCGCTCGGCAGGGCCGTCCGTGCCGGCGGCGCCCGGAGCGGGGCCGGGGCGACGATGATGACGGGGGCCGTGGCCGGTGTTGTGGCCGGCGTCTTGATCGGGGCGATGGCGTACCTGATGCCGGTGCGCGATCAGATCCGGTTCGGCCAGGTGGACCTGTTCCTCGTCGCGCTGTGCCTCGCCGACTGCGCCACCCGGTCGCCGCGCTGGCCGCGCGGGCTGCTCATCGGCCTGGCCACCGCGATCAAGCTGGTGCCCGGGGTGTTCATCATCTACCTGTGGCTGACCGGGCGGCGCAGGTCCGCCGTGACGGCGGCCGTGGCGGCGGCCGCGGCCACGCTCGCCGCGGCCGCCGTGCTGCCCCGTGACTCGGCCGACTTTTGGTTCGGCGCGCTCTTGGACAGCGATCGGGTGGGCGCCAACAACGGCACGGCCAACCAGGCGCTGCGGGCCGTGTTGCTGCGGATGTACCTGCCGGGGGCGGTGACCGCGCTGCTGTGGGTGCTATGCGTGGCCGTCGTCGCATACGCCGGGTTCCGCTTGGCCCGC
>CALAED010000083.1 GCA_937891035.1 uncultured Thermomonosporaceae bacterium
GGGCGTCGATCAAGATGATCGCCAGGTCGGCGGTGGACGCCCCGGTGACCATGTTCCTGGTGTACTGAATGTGGCCCGGCGTGTCGGCGATGATGAACTTGCGCCGCGGGGTCGCGAAGTAGCGATAGGCCACGTCGATCGTGATGCCCTGCTCCCGCTCGGCGCGCAGCCCGTCGGTGAGCAGCGCCAGGTTGGTGTACTCCTCGCCCCGGTCCTGGCTGGTGCGCTCCACCGCCTCGAGCTGGTCCTCGAAGATCTGCTTCGAGTCGTACAGCAGTCGCCCGATGAGCGTGGATTTGCCGTCGTCGACCGAGCCCGCGGTGGCGAACCGCAGTATGTCCATGCGGGAATCGGACATCGTCAGAAGTAGCCTTCCTTTTTGCGGTCTTCCATGGCCGCCTCGCTGGACCGGTCATCGGCCCGGGTCTGGCCGCGTTCGGTGATGCGGGTGGCCGCGATCTCGTCGATGACCTCATCGAGCGTGGCGGCCACCGACTTGACCGCGCCGGTGCAGCTCATGTCGCCGACGGTGCGGTAGCGGACCATCGCCTCGAACACGGGCTCGTCCTCGTCGCGGTTGGCGTACGGGCTGTCGGCCAGCAGCATGCCGTCCCGTTCGAACACCGTGCGCGGGTGCGCGAAGTAGATGGACGGGATCTCGATCTCTTCCCGCCGGATGTAGTCCCAGATGTCGAGCTCGGTCCAGTTGGACAGGGGGAAGACGCGGACGTGCTCGCCCTGCCGGATCCGGGTGTTATAGAGGTTCCACAGCTCGGGCCGCTGGTTCTTGGGGTCCCACTGGCCGAACTCGTCGCGGAAGGAGACCACCCGTTCCTTGGCCCTGGCCTTTTCCTCGTCGCGCCGCGCGCCGCCGAAGGCAGCGGTGAACCCGTGTTCTTCGATCGCGTCGAGCAACGTCGTGGTCTGCAGCCGGTTGCGGCTGGCCCGCTTGCCCGTCTCCTCCACGACCCGCCCCTGGTCGATCGAGTCCTGCACCGACGCGACGATCAGCCGTACGCCCAGCTCGGCCACTCTGCGGTCGCGGTAGTCGAGCACCTCGGGGAAGTTGTGACCGGTGTCGACGTGCATCACGGGGAACGGGATCGGCGCGGGCCAGAACGCCTTCTCGGCGAGGCGGAGCATCGTGATGCTGTCCTTGCCGCCCGAGAACAGGAGCACGGGCCGTTCGAACTCCGCGGCGACCTCGCGGATGATGTGGATCGACTCGGCTTCGAGCACGTCGAGCTGGGACAGGCGGTAGTCGGTCCGCGACATGATCGATCAGGGCTCTCTTTCGGGCGTCCGATGGTCGTGCGTCTCCCGGATGCCGGCGAGCAGCGTCGGTGCGAGACCCGGGTGGCAGACCAGGATATCGGGCAGCTCGGGGTTGATTTGGTTGTACACGAGCGGAGCTCCGTCGATGCGGGAGGCGTGCGCCCCGGCCGCCAGGGCGACGGCGGCGGGCGCGGCCGAGTCCCACTCGTACTGGCCGCCGGCATGGATGTAGGCGTCGACCCGGCCCAGCAGCACCGCGGCGATCTTCGCCCCGGCCGAGCCGATCTCGACCAGCTCCATCGTCACGTGCCGCTTGCCGAGGTGAGCGGCCAGCGGAGTCAAGAACGCGGGCGGCCGGCTCCGGCTCACCGCGACCCTGATCCGCCCGGTGTCGACGAGCTGCTTGATGCTCAGCGGGGTCGTCTCGCCAGTCCCGGCAGTCTCGGCTGACCCGGAGGTCTCGGCTGACCCGGAGGTCTCGGCTGACCCGGCGGTCTCGGCTGACCCGGCCGTCCCGGGTGTTCGCACGTCCAGCACCGCGGCGCCGTTCGCGGTCGTGGTCAGCGTGCGGCCTTCGGCCGGCAACGCCACCGCGCCGGCGGCGAGCCTGCCGCGCTCCCACAGTGCCACGTGCACGGCCCAGTCGCTGCGGCCCTCCTCGCCGAACTCCCTGGTGCCGTCCAGCGGGTCCACGATCCACACCCGGTCGGCCCCCAGCCGCGCCGCGTCGTCCTTGCCCTCCTCGCTGAGCACGGCGTCGCCGGGACGCCGCTCGGCCAGCTCGGCCACGAGATAGTCATGGGAGTCCAGGTCGCCGGCGTCCTTCAGCGCGCGTGGATCGGCGAACCCACGGTCCGCGCGCAGCCGCAGTAGCCGCCGGCCCGCCTCGGTCGCCAGCGCGGCCGCCACGGCGTGATCAGTCAACGTTCCCCCCGAGATGAAAGGTTCAGTACGCGCCGGATCCGCGGGCGACCGCGGACCAGGTCTTCCAGAGGATCTGCAGGTCCAGCATCAGTGACCAATTCTCCACATAGCGCAGGTCGAGGCGTACTGATTCCTCCCAGGACAGGTCGCTGCGGCCGCTCACCTGCCACAGGCCGGTCATGCCCGGCCGGACGACCAGCCGCCTGCGGACATCGTCACCATACTTGGCGACCTCGTCCGGCAGCGGCGGGCGCGGCCCGACCAGCGACATGTCACCGCGAAGCACGTTGATCAGCTGCGGCAGCTCATCGAGGGAGTAGCGGCGCAGCCGGGCCCCGACGGTGGTGACGCGAGGGTCATTCTTGATCTTGAAAAGCAGGCCGTCGTGCTCGTTGCGTTGCAGCAGATCGGGCTTGCGCCGCTCGGCGTCCGACACCATCGTACGGAACTTCAGCATGGTGAACTCTCGGCCACCCCGGCCGATCCGCGTCTGCCGGAACAGCACGGGCCCCGGGCTCCCCAGCCGGATCGAGATGGCGATCACCACGAACAGCGGCGTCAGCGCCAGCAGCGCGGCAAGCGCGCTCACCCGGTCAAACAGGGTCTTGACCAGCTGCCGGCCGCCGCTCAGCTCGGGGTGTTCCACATGCAGCAGGGGCAGCCCCGCGACCGGGCGGATCGAGATGCGCGGCCCGGCCACATCCATGAGGGCGGGCGCCACGACCAACTCGACGTCGTCTTTTTCGAGCTGCCAGGCGAGCCTGCGCAAGGCGACGCCGTTCATCTCCGGACAGGCCAGGACGGCGACGCTGTCGGCGCCGATGTTCTCGACCACGAGGGCGGTCTCGCCGAAGTCACCGAGGACGGGGACTCCCTCGACGTCCTTGACGGCGTCCTCGCCCGACGACAGCGCGGTGGGAAGGCAGACGGCCACGATGTCCATGCCGTGGTAGCGCTTTTCGCGCAGCAGCCGGATCAGGTCGCAAAGGGCGGCGCGATGACCCACGGCGACGACCCGACGCATGCACTTGCCGTCCCAGCGCATCCGGTGCAAGCGTTTGCGCAGCTTGTAGCGGGCGAAGATGTTGAGCGCCGTCGCGATCGGCATGGCGATCACGACGTAGCCGCGGGCCACGTCGGTCTTGGTGGCGTACGCGACGATCGCCACCGTGGCGGTCAGCACGAAGCCGGCCTGAAGCACCCGGCGGAACTCCTCCGAGCCCACGCCGATGAGGCGCGGCTCGTAGCCGCGGCACACCGCGAGGGTGACCAGCCACAGGAACGGGAGCGAGGCGGTCATCGCGATGTACGGCATGGTGTAGATGCTCGTCACGCCGCGGAATCTGATGGCGAGGGCGAGGACGCCGGCGACCAGCATGCTCAGGAAGTCGATGCCGACAGCCAGCCTGACATACCAGGTGGTCCAGTCTCCGGATTGCTCGCGCCGGGTCGCGGTCACGGTCTCAGTCACGGAGCGCCCTCTGTCGACCACCGCCATAAAGGCCTACACCCCCTGCAACGCCTGCCTCTCAAAGTCCTACACGTCACCAGGACGCCGCAGCACCACCAAAGGTTGACGCATTCCCCCTAACCTCCTCGGCGAGCATCTTACGGCCGCATCACTCGTTTCGCGGAGGCATCTGACCGACGAGAAGGCCGATGACCAGGCGCATTTGCGGCCGTACCGGGGCGAAATGGCCCGCGTTGGCCTGACCCGGCCACGGCCGGACGGTACTACCTGGACAGGCTGGCCGTGGCGCGGCCGGGCATCGGCAGACGGCGGCGGGCGCGTTCGGCTATGTGGTCGCGTGGAAACTGTTCTGCGCGGCCGCCAGGCCCGCCTGGATCAGCGTCTCGGCGGCGTCCGCCGCCCGCTCGACGTTGACCGCCAGCTCCTTGCGCTCGGCGGCGGAGAAGTCACGAAGGACGAACGCCGCCGCGTCCATGCGGCCGGGCGGCCGGCCGATGCCGAACCGCACCCGCAGATAGGCCCTGCTGCCCAGGGACTTGGAGATGGACCGCAGGCCGTTGTGCCCGTTGTCTCCGCCGCCCTGCTTGAGCCGGATGGCGCCGTACGGAATGTCGAGCTCGTCATGGACGACGATCAGGCGGTCCGGCGGCACCTTGAAGAAGTCCCGCAGCGCGGCGACGGGCCCGCCCGACTCGTTCATGTAGCAACGCGGTTTGGCGAGCACCACCCGGTGATCGCCCAGCCGGCCCTCGATCACCTCGGCGCGGCTCCGGTGCCGCTTGAACCGGCCGCCCATCCGCGCGGCGAGGACGTCGGCGACCATGAACCCCGCGTTGTGCCTGTTGTGGGCGTAGGAGGGGCCGGGGTTGCCGAGCCCCACCACCAGCCAAGAGGTCGTGGCCATCGATGTACCCCGCCGAGTGTTCAACCACAGTGTCAGCGGCCGGCGCGCGGGCATGTCGCGTCTCCCGTCCCCGCCCGCCGGCTCGGCCCGCGGGCGCTACTCGGCGGCCTGCTGCTCGCCCTCGGCTCCCTCTTCGGGCGCCGCTTCGGCCGCGCCCTCTTCGGCGGCCTCTGGCGGTGCGGCCTCGAGGTCCTCGGCGGTCGGCGCCGGGATGACATGCAGGACGAGGGCCTCCTCGTCGCCGGCCAGCGTGGTGTCCGGCGGCAGCTTCAAGTCTCGCGCCAGCACGGAGGTGCCGATCGCCATGCCTTCGACGTCGATCTCGACGGCGCTCGGCAGTTGCGTCGCCTCGGCCTCCAGCGGGATCTGCACCAGCTGCTGGTCGAGCATGCCACCAGGGGCGATCGTGCCGTTCACCTGGATGGGGATCTCGACGGTCACCTTCTCGCCGCGGCGGACGAGCAGCAGGTCGACGTGCTCGAGGAAGCCCTTGAGCGGATCGCGCTGGACGTCCTTGGGGAGCGCCAGCTCGATGCCGTTGTCCAGGCCCTCCACGCGGAGCAGGACGTTCGGGGTCTTGAGCGCGAGCATGAGATCGTGCCCAGGCAGCGAGATGTGCCTCGGGTCGGTGCCATGGCCGTAGAGGACGGCGGGCACCCTGCCGGCCCGGCGGGTGCGCCGCGCGGCACCCTTACCGAACTCGGTGCGCGGCTCGGCGGCGATGCGTACCTCGGACACGGCGAAAACTCCTCATTGGCCTCGGTGGCCGGTAGCTGGTCGGTGCTCAGTCGATGCTCGATGGACGGCACGGCCGCCGAGCGCCGAAGATCGTCGGGTGCTCCCTGCGGCGCAGCGGTCGGTGCGAACCGGCAGGAGTGGCACGCGGCTCCCAGAGTTTAGCCGATCCGAACGCTCGTCAGCGCAGCGGGACTCGTACACCTACGGCATCAATTGACATCTATAAGGACTGGCCGCCGAACAGGCTCGTCACCGACCCGTCGCTGAAGACCTCGTTGATGGCCCTGGCGACGAGCGGGGCGATCGACAACACGGTCAGCTTGTCGAACCGCTTCTCCTCGGGGATCGGCAGCGTGTTGGTGAGCACGACCTCGGAGATGCGGGCGTTCTTCAGCCGGTCCACGGCCGGCCCGGACAGCACGCCATGGGTCGCGGCCACGACGACGCGCGTCGCGCCGTGGTCGAACAGCGCCTCCGCCGACTTCACGACCGTGCCGCCGGTGTCGATCATGTCGTCGACGACCACGCACGTACGTCCGGTGACCTGACCGACCACGTCGAAGACCTTCACCTCGTTGGCGACGTCGGGATCGCGGCGCTTGTGGATGATCGCCATCGGGACCCCGCCGAGCCGATCACTCCACCGCTCCGCCACGCGCACCCGCCCCGCGTCCGGCGCGACGACGGTGACCTCCCCGGTGTCTAGCTTGGCCTCCACGTGCGCGGCGAGCAGGTTCAGCGCGAACAGGTGGTCCACCGGACCGTCGAAGAACCCCTGGATCTGCGCGGTGTGCAGGTCGACGGCGATGAGCCGGTCGGCACCCGCGGTCTTGAACAGGTCGGAGATCAGCCGAGCCGAGATGGGCTCTCGGCCGCGGTGCTTTTTGTCCTGGCGGGCGTAGCCGAAGAACGGCGCGACCACGGTGATCCGCTTGGCCGAGGCGCGCTTGAGCGCGTCCACCATGATCAGCTGCTCCATGATCCACTGGTTGATGGGCGCGGTGTGGCTTTGGATCACAAAAGCGTCGCTGCCGCGCACAGACTCCAGGAAGCGGACAAATGTCTCGCCGTTGGCGAAGTCGTAGGCGGCGGTGGGCGTCGGCTCGATGCCGAGGTTGTCGCCGACCTCCTTGGCCAACTCGGGGTACGCGCGGCCGGAGAAGAGCATGAGTTTCTTCTCGCCCGTCGCTTTCATACTGCTCACCTATTCATCACCCTTAGCGCTGTCCTCGCCGCCCGCGGCGCTCTCGCCGGCGCCGGCCCGCCGCGCCGCCGCGGCGGACGCCGTGCCCGCACGCCTGCGCTCCACCCAGTCTTCAACGTTGCGCTGCCGCCCGCGCGCGATGCCGATCGCGCCGGGCGGGACGTCCTTGACGACGGTGGATCCCGCCGCGGTATAGGCGCCGTCGCCGACCTCCACCGGCGCGACGAGGACGGAGTTGCTGCCGACGAAAGCGCTGCTCCCGACGTTCGTGTGATGTTTCGCCACCCCGTCGTAGTTGGCGAAGATCGTGCCGGCGCCGATGTTGGCGCCCGGGCCGATGTCGGCGTCCCCCACGTAGGTGAGGTGCGGCACCTTGGCGCCCTCGCCGACGACGGCGTTTTTCATCTCTACGTAAGTACCCGCTTTGGCGCCTTCGGCCAGCCTGGTGCCCGGGCGCAGATAGGCGAACGGCCCCACGCTGGTGTTGGGACCGATGTCGGCCGAGTCACAGACGGCGTAGCTGACCTGGGCGTCCGCACCGACCGTGGTGTCGGTGAGTGTGACGTTGGGCCCCACCTCGGCACCGGCCTCGATGTGCGTACGTCCGTGCAGCTGCGTGTTGGGATGCAGCACGGCGTCGGGCTCCATCGTGACGTCGGCGTCCACCCAGGTGGTGTTCGGATCGATCACACTGACGCCAGAGCGCATGTGCCGGAGCAGGAGACGCTCGTTGAGCTGGCGGCGGGCCTGAGCGAGCTGCACCCGGTCGTTGACGCCCTGCGTCTCGACCCAGTCCGCCGCCTTGTAGGCGCCCACCCGGTGACCGTCGCCGCGCAGGATGCCCATGACGTCGGTGAGGTACTCCTCGCCTTTGGCGTTGTCGGTGGTGATCCGGCCGAGCGCGGCGCCGAGAAGCTCGCCGTCGAAGGCGTACATGCCGACGTTGATCTCGTGGATGGCGTGCTGCTCGGCGGACGCGTCCCGATGCTCGACGATCGCCGTGACGGCGTCCGTCGCGTCTCGTACGATCCGGCCGTAGCCGGTGGGGTCCGGTATGTCGGTGCTCAGCACGGTCGCCGCGTTGCCCTGGTCTTCGTGCGCGTGCACCATCTCGGCGAGCGTGGCGCCGCGCAGCAGCGGATGGTCGCCGTTCGTGACGATGACGGTGCCGGGCAGTGCGCCGAGCTGTTCGAACACCATCCGCACCGCGTGGCCGGTGCCGCCCTGCCGCTCTTGCACGACCGGTATGGCATCGGGCTCCACCTGCTTGAGGTGATCGATCACCTGGTCGCGCCCATGCCCGACCACGACGATCAGGCGCTCCGGGTCGAGTTCGCGGGCGGCGGCGAGGACGTGTCCCACCATGCTCCGCCCACATAGCTCGTGGAGGACCTTGGGGGTACGGGACTTCATCCGCGTCCCCTCGCCGGCGGCGAGGACGATCACGGCAGCCGGACGGCTGGCACTCACTTGGAGGCTCCTCGGCGTCGTGGACTGAACGGCTCGGGCTGCACGCTGGACGACCGGCGCAGGTGCCGAGGGCGCAGGCCGTCACCCGCCCGACACCCGCAGGATACCGTTCACTCCCCCACTGTCACCCCAGCCGACCCGCTTAACTCCAGCAGGTCACGACAGCGTCAAGTCAGGGGCGTGGGGGCGGAGCCCCCACATCCGGGGGTCCGGGGGCCGCCCCCC
>CALAED010000084.1 GCA_937891035.1 uncultured Thermomonosporaceae bacterium
CTACGAAGGCTTCTCCAACGCCACGCTCTGGCCGCTCTACCACGACGTGGTGGCCAGGCCGGTGTACGAGCGCAGCTATTGGGAGTCCTACGTACGGGTCAACGAGCGCTTCGCGCAGGCCGCGGCCGACGCCGCCGCGCCCGGCGCCGTCGTCTGGGTGCAGGACTACCAGCTACAGCTGGTGCCGGCCATGTTGCGGGCGATGCGCCCCGATCTGCGCATCGGATTCTTCCTGCACATCCCCTTCCCGCCGTACGAGCTGTTCCAGCAGCTGCCGTGGCGGCGCCAGATCATCAACGGGCTGCTCGGCGCCGACCTCGTCGGGTTCCAGAATTCGGGCGCGGTCTCCAACTTCGTCCGGTTGTGCCGCGGGTTGTGCGACCTGCGCACGCAGTCGGGCAGGGTGCACACCGGCGACGGCCGGGTGGTGCGCGCGGACGCCTTTCCCATCTCGGTCGACGTGAATCAGCTGACCGCGCTGGTGGCCCGGCCGCAGACGCGCAGACGCGCCCAGGAATTGCGCGCCGACCTGGGCAACCCCGCCAAGCTGCTGCTCGGCGTGGACCGGCTGGACTACACCAAGGGCATCTGGCAGCGGCTGCAGGCGTTCGGCGAACTGTTCGAGGAAGGCGAGCTCAAGCCGAACGAGGCGGTCTTCGTCCAGATCGCCACCCCGAGCCGGGAGCGGGTCGAGGAGTACCGCCTGCTCCGGGACGAGATCGACCAGCAGGTCGGCCGGCTCAACGGCATGTACGCCGAGCTGGGCACACCGATCGTGCACTATCAGCACACCTCCTACGACCGGGAGGAGCTCGCCGCCCTCTACCTGGCCGCGGACGTGATGGTGGTGACGCCGCTGCGGGACGGCATGAACCTGGTCGCCAAGGAGTATGTGGCGTGCCGCGAGGACAACTCGGGCGCCCTCGTGCTCAGCGAGTTCGCCGGCGCGGCCCGGGAGCTCAGGCGCGCCTTCCTGGTCAACCCCTACGACATCGACGGGATGAAGCTGGCGCTGCTCACCGCGATGCGGTCCACGCCCGCCGAGCTGTCCCGGCGCATGCGTTCGCTGCGCCGGCGCGTGCTCGACCACGACGTGGACCTGTGGGCGCGAGACTTCCTCGCGGCGCTGGAGAACCCTCAGATGGCGGCGGGGGCCGGCTCGTCGTAGCCGGGGCGGTGCTCTTGCACGCCGGCGGCGAGCTGCTCGGCCATCTCACCCGCGTCCAGGCGGCGTTCGATCTGCCGCAGGTCGTCGATCTTGGCACGCGTCTCGGCGCGCCGCGGGGTCAGCAGCGTGCAGCAGTCCTCGTCCGGCAGTTCGGAGATCCCGAGTGTGCGGATGCGTCGCGCCTCGCTCATGATCTCGACCTTGTCCATGCCGATGAGGGGCCGCAGGATCGGCAGGTCGACGGCGTCGTCGAGAGCGGTGATGTTGGTCAGCGTCTGGCTGCTCACCTGACCGAGCGAGTCGCCGGTGACCAGCGTCGCGTCACCGAGCCGGCGGGCCAGCGCCTGCCCGGTCTTGAGCATGAGCCGGCGCTGGGCGATGATCTGCAGCCGGTCCGCGCTCGATGACCTGATCTGCTGCTGCGCCTTGCCGAACGGGACCACGTACAGCCGCGAGCCGCCCTGGAACTTGTCCAGCTCGCGGGTCAGCGCGTAGGCCTTGTAGATCGATTCGGGCCCGGTGAACGGCATCCCGGAAAAGTGCAGGAAGTCGACCCGCAGTCCGCGCCGCATCATCCGGTACGCCGCGACCGGCGAGTCGATGCCCCCCGACATCAGCACCAGCCCGCGCCCGCTCATCCCCACGGGCAGCCCGCCCTGTCCGGGCACGCCGTCGGTGAAGACGAACACCTCACGCTGGTCGACCTCGATGGACACGGTGATCTCAGGATGCTTCAGGTTGACCGGCAGGTCGTATCGGTCCTGGACGGCGGCGCCGACCAGGATGTTGAGCTCCGATGAGCGCACCGGGAACCGCTTGTCACGGCGCCGCGCCTTGATGGCGAATGCCGGCCTGCGGGCGGGATCGGAAACGAGCGGATGCTGCGCGACGAGATCGAGCGCGGCGCGTACGGTGGCGTCGACGTCCTTGGCCACCCGCCACGCCCGGTGCACCCAGACGATGCCCATAACGTCGCCGAGACGGCGCGCGATCGCGTCGACGTCCTCGACGGTACCGCCGCGGTCGGCCCTGACCACGATCACGCCCTCCCGCGCCCCGACGTGAATCGGGATGCCAAGGCCCTTGAGGGCGGCCCGGATGTTGTTGTGCAACCGGCGTTCGAACAGCTCGCGGTTCTTGCCCTTGAGCACCACCTCGCCGAGCTTGAGCAGCACGCATGGCTCCCCGGCGACCGGCGGGGGCGCCGTGACCGCGGCGGGCGCGTCCGCCGGGGCGTGGCGGGGCTGCTGGCCGCGGGCCGGGGCATCGATGGGCATGCGTCGACCTCCAGTGGACGTACCGCCATCCGTTCTAGTGTCGCCTACCCGTGGGCCTACCGCGACCACGAAGCCCGCGCCGCGGTTTACTCTGACGGCCATGCCCCCCGCGATCCATCCCCGCTGGAAGGTGCTCGCGGAGCCGCGCGTCCGTCCGATGGTCGAACTGCCGTGGTATCCGCCCGCGCTGGCCAAGAGCGCCGTGCTGCTCCGCCACCCCTGGCTGTTCGGCGCGTTGGTGCCGCTGCGCGTCGGCGGGCTGCTGCGCCTTCGGCTGCGGCCGCTCGAACGCGAACTGCTGATCTTGCGTACGGGGTGGAACTGCGGCGGGTACTACGAGTGGGGCCACCATGTGAACGCCGGGCTGCTGCTCGGGCGGGACTGGGCGTACATAAAACGCGTCGCGCGCGGGCCGGACGCGCCCGGCTGGCAGACACGCGAGATCGTGCTGCTGTCGGCGGCCGACGAACTCTTCCACGACCAGGCGATCTCGGCGGCGACGTGGAAGGCGCTCGCGGAGACGCTCGGCGGCAGGGCGCGCGTCGACGCCTGCCTGCTGGTCGGCATGTACGAAGCGGCCGCGATGATGGTGCGCAGCCTTGGCGTGCCCTTCGACGGCTGGAGCAGCCTGCCGCTGCGGCTGCCGCCGCCGCCCCAGGCCGATCCGCCGGGGCGGCCGGCCCCGGTGCCGCCGCGCCGGGTGGACACCCCGCCGCCCGGGCCGGGCGCCCCGGCGCTGTCGTGGTTCCCGCTCAGCCCGCGCGGCCGCACGCTGCTGCAGTCGCACCCGTGGATCCTGCCGAGCGGCCGGCTGTTCGCGCGGTTGGTGCGCGGCCGGCTGTCGTTCGTCGGCCCCGACTGCGACCTGGTGCTACGCCGTACGCTTGTGAACTGCGGCACGCGGGCGCCGTGGGCCAGGCAGGAGTGGTCGCTGCGCCCGGCGGCCGGACAGACCGGCCCCCGGGCCAAGACGTTGGTGCGGGCCGCCGACGAACTGCACGCCGACCGGTTCATCTCCGCCGCCACGTGGTCGGAGCTGACCGCCTTTCTCGACGAGCGGCAGCTGATCGAGCTGTGCTTCGTGGTCGGCGCCTACCGGACGCTCGCGATGACGCTCAACGCGATGGACCCTCAGCTCTAGCCGAAGAAGACCTCGGCCTCGTCATAGCGCTCAGGGGGCACGAGCTTGAGCTCGTTGGTCGCCTCGCTGAGCGCGACGCGCACGATGTCGGTGCCCTGCAGCGCGACCATCTTGCCGAAGTCGCCCGCCTGCACCGCGTCGATGGCCTGCAGGCCGAACCGGGTGGCCAGCACACGGTCGAACGCGGTCGGCGTCCCCCCACGCTGGATGTGCCCGAGGACGGTGGTACGGGCTTCCTTGCCGGTGCGCTTTTCGATCTCGGCGGCGAGACGCTCGGCGATGCCGCCGAGCCGGACGTGCCCGAAGGCGTCCAACTCGCCCGTCTGCAGCTGCATCTGCCCGTCGAGCGGATGGGCCCCCTCGGCGACGACGATGATCGGCGCGTAGCGCGTCTTGAACCGGCTCTCGACGTAGGAACAGACCTGGTCGATGTCGAACGGCTTTTCCGGGATCAAGATGACGTTGGCGCCCGCGGCCAGCCCGGCGTGCAGCGCGATCCAGCCCGCGTGCCGCCCCATGACCTCGCAGATGAGCGCGCGGTGATGGGACTCGGCGGTGGTGTGCAGCCGGTCGATCGCCTCCATCGCGATGTTCACCGCGGTGTCGAAGCCGAAGGTGTAGTCGGTCGCGTTCAGGTCGTTGTCGATGGTCTTGGGCACCCCGACGACCTGCACTCCGTTGTCGTACAGCTCGCGGGCGACGCCGAGGGTGTCCTCGCCGCCGATCGCGATCAGCGCGTCGACGCCGAGCCCGGCAAGGTTGTCCTTGATGCGGTCGATGCCGCCCTCGACCTTGATCGGGTTGGTCCGCGACGAGCCGAGGATCGTGCCGCCGCGGGGCAGGATGCCGCGCACCGCCTGCACGTCGAGGGCGACCGTGTCGCCCTCCAGCGGCCCCCGCCACCCGTCTCGGAACCCAATGAACTCATATCCGAAGACCTGCACGCCTTTGCGCACCACGGCGCGGATCACTGCGTTGAGACCGGGACAGTCGCCGCCCCCGGTCAGCACTCCGACGCGCATGCCCATGTCCTCCATCTCAAGGGCCTTTCCAGCGTTCACTTCGCCAGCCTAGTAGGGACGGCGCGACCGCATGGAACGCCACGCGAACTCGGCCATGATGAGTAAGGTCGAGGCCGATTGGTCTAGACCATAGTGGGCGGCCAGGTGCGTTCCGGTCCCCCGCGACACTCCAGACAACGATCCGCTAACGGCCGCGCCCGGGTCGGCCTTCGCGGGCGCGGGACTAAGGCTTGTTGTCGGGTGCCCGAACGGAGGTGTCGCGCCGGCCGGAGTCACCCTCGGCCGGTTCGTCCGCCGCGTTCTGGGCCGGGGGTTCCTGGGCCGGGGGTTCCTGGGCCGGCGGTTCCTGGGCCGGCGGTTCCTGAGCAGGGGCTTGCTGTGCCCGGGCGGCCCGCTCGCCGTCGGCCGGGGCGTGCAGCGCGTCCAACGGGTCCTCCTGCGGCTGCGCCGTGCCCTGCAGTTCGGCCTTGACCTCGGCGGCGTACCTGTCGACGTACTCCTGACCGGACAGCCGCTGTAGCGCCTGCATGATCTCGTCCGTGATCGTACGCAGGACAGCCCGGTCCTCTTCCATCCCGTAGTACTTGGAGAAGTCGAGCGGTTCGCCGAACCTGACGCCCGGCCGGATACCCAGCCTGGGCTTCTCCCCCGTCGGCATCAGCTCGAAGGTGTTGATCATGGCCATGGGGACGACGGGGACGCGCGCTTCGAGGGCCAGCCGCGCCACGCCAGTCTTGCCGCGGTACAGCCGGTTGTCCGGGGCTCTGGTGCCCTCCGGATAGATCCCGAGCAGCTTGCCCTCGCGCAGCACACGCAGACCCGTGTGCAACGCCGCCTCGCTGGCCTTACCGCCGGTGCGGTCCAGCGGGATCACCCCGACGCTCTTGAAGAACGCCTTGGTGAGCAGGCCCTTGAGGCCGCGGCCGGTGAAATACTCCGCCTTGCCCAAGAACACGATCCGCCGGCGCAGCGGCAGCGGGCCGAAGAAGTGGTCGGCGAACGAGAGATGGTTGCTGGCCAGGATCGCAGGCCCACGCCGCGGGACGTTGCCGGCGCCCTCCGCCCAGGGCCGCCACACCACGTACAGAATCGGGGCCAGGATGGCCTTGACTATCCACCAAGCCATGGCTTGTCACCTTTCAGGACACGTTTCCGGCGCGCCCAAGATGAAGCACATCTTCCCACCACAGGTCTTATCCGCCCACGCAGTCGTTATAAGCCCGGTGAGGTGATCGTCCCATGCCTCTCGCGCCCCCGGGCGGCGCATGCGACGATTCGAGCCGTAGGCTCATTGAGGTAGGCCGAATCGAGGGGAAGCGGAGGCCGATGAGCGTGCCGGAGGCGCGCGGGAACGGATTGTCGGCGGAGGCGTACGCGGCCTTGGCCGATCTGCATCCGCGCGTGGCGAGCGAGATGCTCGCGGCCCTGCGTGAGGCGGGGATCGCGGCCTATGCCACCCCCAAAAGCGACCTGATAGACAGCATGGTGGCCGATGGCCGCCCGGACACCCCTGCGGTGTCCGACCGGCTCTACGTCGACGCCTCGATGAAGTCGCGGGCCGAGCAGATCCTGGCCTCCCGGCTGCCGCAGTTCAGTGATGGGTTCGCCGGCGAGTCCAGCGACGACGGGCGCGTTTCGCCGGCCAGCCGCGAACGTGACCATGACCGTGACCGTGACCGTGAGAGCGACGGTGCCGCCGAGGCCGGCACCGAGGGCACCGCACGCGACGAGGAGACGATCTGGGCCGAGATCGTGGCGTCGTTCGACATGGACACCACCTCCGACGCGGCCACACCATGGCCGGAAGAGGAAAACCTCCCGCGCGGCACGGACGACGGCTCCGGCGCCGACGGCGATTCCGGCCCGAACGGCAAGGACGGCCAAGACCGGGCGGGACGGCTGCCCACCGCGCGTGTGATCAGGCCCGACGACGACCTTGTCGATGACGACGAGCCCGACGATGACGAGGGACATTTCGTCCCGCCGCCTCCGCCGCCGCTGCCGTCCGCCGACCCGACCACCAAGGCCGCCTGGATCGCGTTGTTCGGCGGTCCGCTCTACCTGCTGATCGCGGCGGTGCTCAGCTGGCGGGTTCCGGGCTGGGTGGCCTTCCTCGCCGTCGCCTCGTTTGTGGGCGGTTTCGTCACCCTCGTGCTGCGCATGGGCGACGACCCGCGCGATTCGGACGACGGCGCCGTGGTCTGAGTCCGCGCTCGCGGGGACCGGTGGCAGGCGGCCCGGCCCGAAGGCCAGGCCGCCGCTTCGCGGGAGGCGAATGCCTTTGTCGTTCATAGATACGGATGCCATGCGGCGGCGGATGCCTGCCCGCATAACCGTTTCCTAACTCTTTCAGGGGGCGGCGGACCGCATTCAGCGGGCGACCTTGAGATAGGCCCTGGTGAGGGTGACGGGCTCGGTGCCGAAGTTCGTGACGTCCACCCGGTACTTGCGTTCCTTGCTCTGCCACGTCAGCCCGGCCAAGGTGTACTCGATCGCCGTCCCCGCGCCGATCTTGTCTTCGCCCAGCAGGTCCTTGACATGATCGTTGCTGTCGCGCTCGTACTCGGCGAAGATCACCTTGAACTTGGCGCCTGGGGCCGGGGCGCTGACCACCACGTCCACCGACGTCAGGTAGTAGGCGGACTCCTTGGGGAACCAGCTGGGGTAGCTGCCGTCGGTGTGCACGTTGTCGGCGTCGTGGTATTCGGCGTTGAACGGGACCGAGACGCGGTCGCCAGGAGGCACCTCGACAGGTTGGGTGGCACCGAGGCTGATGAGGAGTTTCAAGGTCTCGTCCTCCTCTTCGGGCAAGGTGCCGACGCGCCACTGCCCGTAGTCGTCCTTCATGGCCCGGTCGTAGTCCACGGCGGCGCCATTGATCTTGTGATCGTTGGAGTACTGCTGCAGATGGGCCCGGCCGTCCCAGCGTCCCCCCGACCAGGCGTAGGTCTGCCAGCCCCAGGTGATCTTCTGCGCGTCGAAGGCCCGCTTGATCACGTAGTAGCCGGCATAAAGCCCGACCCGGTCGCGGCCGAGGACGCTGGCGGCGCCGTCCAGATAGGCGTTGATCGCCGCCTGTTGCCCCGCACCGGCGTCGAAGTCAACGGCGAAGTAGATCGGGCGCCCGGCCGGCATGCCGCAGGCGGCCGCCTGCCGCCGGGCGGTCGTGGCGTCCGCCACCCCGGCGGCGCGCCCGTCCAGGGCTCGCTTCGCCGTGGTCTCCCACACGACGACGATCCAGATGTCCGCCGAGGTGAGCTGCCTGGCCTCGCTCAGCGTGAGGTTCTTGCCCGTAGTGTCGTTCGACAGATAACGGCAGACGAAGTTCACGCCCGCCCGCCGCAGCGCGGTCGTACCCGGACGGCCCCAGGCATAGTCCACCCCGAACACGCTCATCGCGGGTCACCCATGCTTTCGAGAGTCCGAGTAGCCGACCTCGCGGCCGCGCCTGCGCGGAGCGCGTCCACCTGATCCACGGACTTTAGCGGCGGGCACACCGCAATATGCCTGTTTTTGGCTCTTCGTACGGACGCATCGGTGCTTTTTGCCCGGCACGCACCTATCCGGTGAGCTCGAGCTCGGCGAGGAC
>CALAED010000085.1 GCA_937891035.1 uncultured Thermomonosporaceae bacterium
CATCAGCGCGCTACTGGCGGCGCGGGACGGCGCCGCCCGCCTGTCCGAACGCGAGTTGCTCAACACCATCACGCTGCTGTTGGTCGCCGGGCACGAGACGACGGTCAACCTCATCGGCAACGGTGTGCTCGCCCTGCTGTCCGCGCCCGCTCAACGCGAAGCGCTCATCCGCGACCCCACGCTGCTGCCTGGCGCGATCGAGGAGTTGCTGCGTTATGACGGACCGGTGGAGCGGGCCAGCCAGCGGATCGCGCTGGAGGACATGGAGATCGCGGGCACGACGATTCCCAAGGGCGCCTGGGTGCATGTCTCGATCGGCGCCGGCGGCCGCGACCCGGCAGCCTTCGCCGACCCCGACTCGCTCGATCTCACCCGTGTCGACAACCGGCACATGGCGTTCGGGCACGGCCCGCACTACTGCCTGGGCGCACCGCTTGCCCGGCTCGAAGGCCAGGTCGCCATCGGTGCGCTCCTTGACCGTTTCCCCAGCCTGGCCTTGGCCACCACCCCGGACAAGCTCGCCTGGAAGCGGACCGGCTCGATCGTCCGCGGCCTGACCGCCCTCCCCGTCCTGACTCGCCCGTGAGTGGCCCCTCCCAAGAGTCGACTTCCGGGGTATAGGTCAGCGCGATATAGGTGGGCATGGTGTCCTCACTGTGGTCAGTCGATCCGCTCTTCGAGGAGAACGGTCACGGTCTGGCCGGCCTCCTTGCCGATCGCCTTGCGGATCTCGGCCTTGACCGGCAGCTTGTGCCGCCCGTCTCCCAAGGCCATGAAGGAGCTTTGGAACGGATGCCCGTCGATGGTGCCGCGTACCTTGACCAGGCCGCGCGTCTGGAAGTACTCGGCCGATTCGGGCCAGACCAGATAGGTGTGCCCGCCCTGGCTGGGGCTTTTTTCCAGCTGAGCGGTGAATCGCTTGTTGATCATGGTGTTCATGAGACGCTCCAGATGATGATCAGACGTTGCCGTCCAGGTCCCGTATGGCGATCATGGGCGGCGTCACGCCTTCCATCCTTCGCATAGAGAACGAACGGCTCCGCCGGACTGGACATCCAGGCCACCAGCATTCTGTTACGTGAATTCCTGCGGGCGCCCCTACCCGCGTGCGACCGATGCGGGACTTCTTACTTCACGTAGACGAGGCCGTCGGTGACGACGTAAGGGCGCCCGGACGTTCCCAGCACCACGAGCTTGACGGTGTGCTTGGCGCTCGTGGACCACGATTTTGTCCACACGATCTGCCGATACAGGGTGCTGGTCGCGCGGGTGTCGACGGTGGCCGCCTTGACGCCGTCGACGTAGACGTCCATGACGCCATGGTTGCTCGCCCGCTTGACGATCAGGCCGGCCGAGCGGCCGGTGAACGTATAGCTGGCGCCGGCACCCCTTGTGCCGCTGTAGACGGCCCTGCCGCCCAGGTAGGAGCTGGAGGTGGCCGTGTACTTCCACGTGCCGGTACGGACGGAGCCGGAGTCGCCGATCCCGCCGACGGTGCGGGTGGCCGAGGATGTCGCAGTGTTGCCCGCCGCGTCGGCGGCGGCCAGCGACCAGGCCGTGGCGGTGTTGAACTTGGCGGCGCTCGCCCACGACGTCGTCGTCGTACCGAACGACGTCGCCGTCGGCGAGGTGGCCTTGACCGATCTGAGCAAGACGTCGTCGGCGACCTTCCAGTCCAACGCCACGGGGGTGGTCACGCTGGTGCTGACCGTGCCGCTCCGGATGGCGAGGGTCGCGGCCTTGCTGAAAACGGGGGCGGTGGCATCGGCCGTGACGGGATAGTCCGGGGACTCGACGGTGGTGCCGTCGATGTTAGCGGCGCGCAGGCGGGGGGTGTGCGCGCCCGCCGGGAGCGTCAGCTGCGCCGAGGTGGCGGCCCCGTCCGGCCGGGCGACTGTCGAGCCGTCGACGAGCACCTCGTAGCCCGATACGGCCGCGGGCCGCCAGGCGAGGGTGACGGCTCCCTTTGTGTAGTACGTCGTTCCGATCTTGGTTGCGCCGCCAATTCCGGTCAGCGACAGGCTGGTGAGCGGGGTCATCCATTGCTTGGCCGCGGTACGGATGTCGCCGAGCTTGGCATAAAGGAGATCACCGGGGCATTCTGTGGCGAATCCGTCACGGTGCCCGGAGATGGTGTTGAAAGTGACGTTCGTGCCGTACGGGTACTTGCCGTCGGTGGCGCGCTCGGTGAGCGTCGCTGTGCCGCTCGGATCTCCGCCGTGCAACCCGAGCTTCCACGCCGCCACCTTGGCGACCGCGCTCTGCGCCGCCTGTGCCGGCACGACGGTACGGAAGTCGCCGAGCACCGCGACCCCGGCGGAGTCGGTGTTGAAACCGTACGTCTGCGCGCCGATCACCGGTCGGTCGGCGCCGCCCTTGCGGCCTTCGAAGATGGTGCCGCACTTGTCGGCAAAGAAGTGGTAGCCGACGTCATTCCACCCGTTGGTCCGGACGTGGTACAGCATGATCGCCCGGATGATCGCGGGGGACTCGCTGCAGCTGTAGTCGTTCGTCCCGGCGGTGTGGTGGGCGAAGACCACCTTTACCGCGGAGCCGTACTCGGGCGGGTTCTTGACCAGGGTCTCGTCCGCTCCCCACTGAGCCCGGCTGACGATGGCCGGGCGCGGTGCACTGCCGGCCGCGACGGTCGGCGTCGCCGGCGGGCTGGCGCTCGGGGACGGGGACGACGTGGCGGAGGCGGAGGGCGACGGGCTCGACGGCTCCGACGGCGTCGGCGTGGCGGTCTCCGCAGGCGGCGGGGAACCGGTCGACGGCTCGGCCGTGGGGCTGGTGGACGGGTCCGGAGTCGCCGGCTGGGCGACGCCGAACGCCCCGGCCAAGGCCATCTCGCCCGGTCCGTCGGCACCGGGCCGCCCGGCGGCCCGCGGCCCCGGCTTGCGGCCGTCGCCGGGATCGATCAGGTCGACCCGCAGCCCTGGTGGGAGAACGGCGGAGGCCTTCCCCGCCACCCGGACCTGGACGCCGTTCGACGGCCCCACCCACAGGGGTTCCGTGCCGCGGCGCACCGGACGGTCGGCGCGCGCGCCCGGATCGGGGCGATCGTCGTCCTCTGCCGCCACCGGGCGCCACGGCGACCATGTGCCGGTGGCCGTGGCCCGCGTCCGCACCTGCACCGTCCCGGCGAGCTCGGTCCGCGGGTTGGCCCAGCTCACGCCCAATAGGCTGAACGGCTTTGTGTCGCTCGCGGGCAGCCCCATGACCTTTCCGTGGCCCGCGGCGCTCGACATGGCGCGCAGCGCGATGGTGTGCACCCTGCCGTCGGTCTCCTGCCGTGCGTCCGGAGTCGCCGGGAAGCCGCCGGAGAGCGCGTAGATCATCGCTCCGGTCACGGAAAGCACCGCCGCCGGGGCAATGATGAGATGGGTGGTACGCACTCGAAAACGTGGCATCAGCGACTCCGTACAAAATTGAACTCCGCGGGACTTTAACAGATCACTGAGATTGGACGTTGTCGGCAGGCTGAATCGTTACCGATTCTCGCGTACGGTATTGTCCCGAGTACGTTGGGTCGCAACGGCATCGCCGCAGGTAGACAG
>CALAED010000086.1 GCA_937891035.1 uncultured Thermomonosporaceae bacterium
ATCGCGCCGGCGTACACCAGCACCTGGATCGCCGCGATGAACTGGGCATTGAGCAAGACGTAAATGGCTGCGAGGCAGAACATGGTGGAGACCAGCCACAGCGCGGCGGAGACCGGGTTCTTCTGCAGAATACAGAGTGCCGCCGACAAAACGGCAATGGCGGCGAAAATGTAGAACACGACCTCGGTCATTTACTCACCCCTGGGATCGGTCGGGTCCCAGAGCGTGGACACCGCATGGGTCTGGGAGGACAGCCGCTCGAGGTCGTAGACAAAGCGGCCGCGGGTGTATTCCGAGTTCTCGTAGTGAACGCCGACGTGGATGGCTTCTTCGGGGCAGACCTCCTGGCAGTACCCGCAAAACACACAGCGAAACTCGTCGATCTCATAGATCAGTGGGTACCGGTTGCCCTGTTCGTCCTCCCCGGGAACCAGCTTGATGCAGTTGGCCGGACACACCTGAGGGCAGAGCCCGCAGGCCACGCATTTGGACCGGCCCTGCTCGTCGGTCAGCATCCGATGAGTGCCGCGCCAACGGGGACTGAGACTCCACCGCCCGCTGCCGTGCTCGGCATCCGTACTCTTCTCCTCCGGATACTGCATCGTCACCTTCTTTTCGAACATGTGCTTGAAGGTGAGCGCCATGCCTTTGAGCGTGGCCCTGACATAGCTGACTTCCCTGGTGGGACGCGGGAGAACCTTGACCCCGATCGGCATCAGGTCACCACCTGCGGCCGGCGCGCCGTCGCCTCGAGTGCCCGCCGCTGCCGGGCCGAGCCTCGGACGAACACGCCTCGATCGAGCAGTCCGAACACCAGGACGGCGATAACGACATTCAGTCCAAAGAGGCCGAGGGACTGCGTGATGGGATCGGTCAGGCCGGTAAAGCGGTCGAGCACGTAGATGGCGACACAGATCACCATGATGTAGGCCAGGGCCAAGGGCAGCAGCACCTTCCAGCCCAGCGCCATGAGCTGGTCATAGCGGAACCGCGGCAGGGTCCAGCGGATCCACATGACGAAGAAGATCCAGAACATCACTTTCACGAAGAACGATGCGGCCGTGGCGAGCGTCTGCAACACGCCGCCTGATTCGTCCCACCGGGTAAAGGGAATGTCCCAGCCTCCAAAGAACAGCGTGGTCACCATGGCGCACACGGTGACGACGTTGGCGTACTCCGCAATGAAGAAAAAGGAAAACTTCATGGCGCTGTATTCGGTGTGGTAGCCCGCGATCAACTCGGCTTCCGCCTCCGGGAGATCGAACGGTACCCGGTTGGTCTCGGCCAAGCCCGAAATCAGAAAAATGAAGAACGAGAGGAACAGCGGGAGCACGTACCACAACCCCGCCTGTTGCCCCTGTACAATGGCGGAGAAGTTGACGTTCCCCGCCAGGAGAAGCACCGGGATGAGGCTCAGCGCCAGCGGCACCTCATAGGAGACCATCTGGGCGCTGGCCCGAAGGCCGCCCAGCAGCGAGTACTTGCTGTTGGACGACCACCCCGCGAGGGCGATACCGTACACCCCCATGGAGCTGATGGCCAGAACAAAGAGAAAACCGATCGGGAGGTCGGCAACGACCAGCGGCATGGGACCCTGGTGGACGAACTGTCCCAGCGGGCCGAGGGTAAAGTCGAAGTCGAGGGGCAGCGGTGCGCCGAAGGGAATCACGGCCGAGAGAAGGAGCGCCGGAATAAACGACATCGCCGGTGCCAGGAGAAAGAGCCAGCGATTGGCCAGTGCCGGAAATGTCTCTTCCTTCAGGATATTCTTGAGCCCATCGGCTGCGGGCTGCAGCAGTCCCGCCGGACCCACACGGTTGGGTCCGCGGCGGTTCTGCATCCAGGCGCTCACTTTCCGCTCCATCAACGTGAGCAGCGCGACGCCAACCATGATCACGGTAAAGACGACCAGCATCTTGATGACGCTGACGAGTAAAAATCCCTTCATCTCGGGTGTCACATGACCCCCAGATCGGCCTGCTGGCTTTCAGCCGCCCGCTCAACCGACAGGCCAAGCACCCGACCGGTATAGCCTATGTCGGCGTAATTGAGGCCGGCGAAGGCAGGCCACCGTTCGCCCAGCAGCGCAAATGCCTCCGCAGCCGTTGCTGGTGCCGACACACTGGGTCCGGGACCGGCCAGGACTTCACCGGCCACCCACCAAGCGGGACGAGCCATGCCCGGCTGCGACTTCGCCTGGTTGTAACGCTGGATACGCCCGTCGCGGTTCAGGTAGGTGCCGTTCTCTTCAGCCATGTTCGTAATCGGGAGCACCAGCTCCGCATTGCGCAGTCCGTCGGCCCACACGGTGCCAAGCACTACCAGGGTCCCAGGAATGGCGGCAAGCATGGCCTGGTCCGACTCCGAAAGCTCCGCATCAAGCAGGATCACCAACCCTGCGCCCGCAGCCTGTCGCAGTGCCTCCCCCCAGTCGATGCCGTAACCGAGAAGCTCCGCCCCCTTCAGGTTGGGAACCCGCTCCCGGCGAAGCGCCAGGTTCGGCACACCCACCAGCGGCGCCTCCTCCCCGAGCGGCACCTGGATAGCCCCGGTGACACTGAGGCGGCCCAGCATGAGACGCACCAGGCCGAGCGCCTCGGTCGACGTCCGCCCCGAGGCGAGGATCACGGCCGACCCCGAGATGCCTCGTACCAGTTGACCCAGCCGGTCCAGTGCCGTGTCCCAGTCGGTCGCAACATGCCGGCCACCATCCTTTACCAACGGAGCTTCCACCCGGTCACCCCGATTGAGCCAGCGATAGTTCATCCGCCCGTAATCACAGATGAAGTGACGATTGACCTCGAGGTTGGGCCGAGGGCGCAGCCGAACCACAACGTCGTCCCGGGTATCGATGGTGATGTTGCAGCCCTGCGTGCATCCGGGACAGACACTGGCGGTCTTGTCCAACTCCCAGGCGCGCGCCTTGTGGAGAAAGTCCTTGGAAATGAGCGAGCCGACCGGACAGAGGTCGACCACGTTGCCGGCCCAGGGGTGATCCAGCCGCTGATCCTCAGCGATCCCGATGTAGGCCCGATCGCCACGCTCCGAGACGTTCAGGATGGGCTCCTCGGCCACGTCCTCCATGAAGCGGACGCAACGAGTACACAGGATACAGCGGTTCGGCACGTACAGAACGTCCGAGCCGAAATCCTCAACCGGACTGTAGCGTTTGGCGTACTCCGCATAGCGGGTGCCCGCCCGGCCCTCCTGGAAGACGTAATCCTGGAGCTCGCATTCGCCCGCCTGATCGCAAATGGGACAGTCCAGCGGATGGTTGATCAGCAGCAGCTCGAGGACGCCCTCGCGCGCCTTCTTGGCCTTGTCGCTGTCGACGTGCACCACCTGGCCATCGGCCACCTGAGTGGCGCACGCCGGCATCAACTTGGGCGCCTTCTCGACTTCGACCAGGCACATGCGGCAGACCGCGGGTGACGGCAGCGACGGATGGTAGCAATAATGCGGCACGAGGATGCCCGCCATCTTCGCCGCTTCGATGATGGTCGTGCCCTTCGGCACGCTCACCGGAGCGCCGTCAATGATCACGTTGACTAATTC
>CALAED010000087.1 GCA_937891035.1 uncultured Thermomonosporaceae bacterium
CGACGACGTGGCGACCCCGCCCGCGCACGCCCGCGACCTCGCCGAACGCATAGCCGGCGCCCGCCTCGATGAGGTGCCTGGCGCCGCCCACCTGTTGAACGTCGAGCGGCCCGACACGGTCAACCACCATCTGCTCGACCATCTCGAAAGGCACGCCCATGGCTGACCGGACCGCCGGTGAGCGGGTGCGCCGCGCGGTGCTCGGCGACGAGCACGTCGATCGCGCCGCCGCCCGCACCACCCCGTTCACCGCGGACTTCCAAGACTTCATCACCGGCTACGCGTGGGGGGAGATCTGGACCAGGCCCGGACTCGATCGCCGCACCCGAAGCTGCGTCACGCTCGCCATCCTCACCGCGTTCAACTACGAGGACGAGCTGGCGATGCACGTACGGGCGGCGCTGCGCAACGGGCTCACCCCCGAAGAGATCAAAGAGGTGCTGTTGCAGACGGCGGTGTACGCGGGGGTGCCCGCGGCCAACCGGGCCTTCGCCATCGCCCAGCACGTGCTCGATGGCGCGACCACGTAGCGTGTTCTTTCGACAGGCGGCCGGACGGACGGGAGGCTCGGCATGGCTGAGGCGCCGGAGCGAGGCACCCACTTCGTGCGGTCGCTGGCGCGCGGCCTGGCGGTGATCCGGGCCTTCGACGCCGGGTCGCCCGAGCTGACGCTCAGCGACGTGGCGCGCAAGACCGGGCTGACCCGGGCGGCCGCGCGCCGGTTCCTGCTGACCTTCGCCGACCTCGGGTACGTGCGCACCGACGGCCGGCTGTTCGCGCTGAGCCCGCGCGTGCTCGAGCTCGGCTATGCCTACCTGTCCAGCCTGACCCTGCCGGAGGTGGCCGAGCCGCACCTGGAGCGCCTGGTCGCCGAGGCGCACGAGTCGGCGTCGGTCTCGGTGCTCGACGGCGGGGACGTCGTCTACGTGGCCAGGGTGCCGACCTCGCGGATCATGCGCGTGACGATCAGCATCGGCACGCGCTTTCCCGCCTACGCGACCTCGATGGGGCGGGTGCTGCTGGCCGCGTTGCCCGAAGACCGGCTCGACGCCTATCTCGCCACGGCCCCGCTCCGCGGGTTCACCGCCCGGACGATCACTTCGGAGGCGGCGCTGCGCGAGGAGCTCAAGCGGGTACGCGAGCAGGGCTGGGCGCTGAACGACCAGGAGCTCGAAGAGGGGCTGCGATCGATCGCGGCGCCCATCCACGATCACGCCGGCCGGGTCATCGCCGCCGTCAACCTCGCGGCGCCGGCGGGCCGGACGAGCGCCGAGTCGGCCAAGACCACCCTGTTGCCCCAGCTGCTGGCGACCGCCGGGCGCATCGAGGCCGACCTGCGCGCCGCCCGCCGCCCCTCGCACGCGCCCGGGCGGGGAGACTAGAAGATCTTCCCAGGACCGGTCCCGCCGGTCGGGCCGTGACCCAACGCGCGGCGCAGCGCGCTCGGCACTCCGTCCATGCCGGGCAGCACGGCCGCCAGGTGCCCGTCCGGCCGCACGAGCGAAACCCCGTCCGCCGCCGCGCCGAGCGCCGCCCGCACCGCCCCGCCCGCGTCGATCTCCGCCACCGCGTACGCCTCGATCGGGCAGCCCGCAGCGGGCGGGGGCGGCGCCGAAGCCCCGCCGGCGAGGATCACGAAGCCGCGTCCGAACAGGCGGCGCAGCCGGGTCGGCACCTTGTTTTCCCGGCCGGTCTCTCCCGGAGCGGCCTCCCCTGCCGGCCCTTCCCGCCGGCCCCCGCCGCCGGCCGCCGCCAGGCATGGGGCGTCGGGGCAGAGCACTCCGGGCGCCGGCGGCCCGGCGGCACCGTGCTCGGCCGGTTCCTTGGTCGCGGGGCCCGGCCCGGTGAGCGGCGCGGTGGGCGGGGTGGTGAGCGGTGAGTCCAGGTACCAGTACGGCTCGGCGAGCTTGCCCGAGTTGATCAGCCCGCGGGCGGCCGGGTCGGTCAGCGCCCGGTCGAGGGTGTCGCGCCGAAACGCCCGCTGCTCTTCGGTCTGCGGCACGAGGAACTTCATGGTGGTGCCGGTGACCCGGAGGTTTTCGATGGCCGCCCCCCGCCGTTCGATGTGGTAGCTGTCCAGGAGCGCGCGGGGCGCCCAGCCCCGCCGGACGAAGGCCAGCTTCCACGCGAGGTTCTCGGCGTCCTGCACCCCCGAGTTGAGGCCCCTGGCGCCGAACGGCGCGTACAGGTGGGCGGCGTCGCCGACGAGGAAGGCGCGGCCCACGCCGAAGCGCTCGGCCACCCGCTCCTGGAACCGATAGACGCTCTGCCAGACGATCTCGTACGGGCGGTCCCCCACGATCTTGCGGATGCGCGCGTCCAGCGCGCCCGACGCGCGCTCGGCCCCCGGGTCGAAGTCGGGCGGCACCTGCCAGTCGATCCGCCACACCGAATCGGGCTGCTGGTGCACGAGCACCTGGCGTCCGGGGTTCCAGGCGGGGTCGAAGAAAAACCGCCGCTCGTTCGGGAACGGCAGGTCGGCCCGGATGTCGCAGATCAGGAAGAGGTCGTCATAGGAGCGGCCGGGAAACTCGATGCCGAGCAATCGCCGCACCGTGCTGTGCCCGCCGTCGGCGCCGACGAGGTGGCTGCCGCGAACCGTGCCCGCCGGCGTGTCCACCTCGACGCCCGTGTCGGTCTGGCGGCCCCCGATCACCGGCTGGCCGGCCCGGATGTCGATGAGCGGCTGCTTCACCGCGGCGGCGGCGAGGTAGCCTTCGACGCTGGCCTGGGAGATGTTGATCCACGGCGGCGGCCCGCCGGGGGCGGGGCGGGGGAAGGTGACCGCGAACAACTCATGCTCGCGGTAGTAGGTGCGGCCCGTCGTCCACGTGACGCCTTCGGCGATCATCGGATCGGCACAGCCGATCCGATCGAAGATGTCGAGCACGTCCCGTTGGAAGCAGATCGCCCTGGATCCGGTCCGATCCCGTACCGGCTCGGCCTCGAACACGATGGACGGGACGCCCCAGCGGGCCAGCAGCAGCGCCGTGGTCAGGCCGACGGGGCCGCCGCCCACGATGAGCACCGGGTCCACGAGCACTTCGCGCCTTCCTCAGCCTTGCAGCTGGGCCCAGACCGCGCGGTCGCGCTCGGCGGTCCAGATGACCGGCCGCTCGACGCCGGACAGCTCGTCCCATAGCCGGGACACGTTGAACGGCAGGCAGTGCTCGAAGATCGGCCAGCCGCCATAGCCAGGCTCGAGCGCGGCGTGCGTCGCGGCGAAAGCCTCCTTGAGCGTGCCGCCCTGTTCGTGGATCGCGCCGACCTCGCGGAGCATCGTGTCGAGGAAGTCGCGGCTTTGCGCGATCGCCGCTTCGATCGCGGCCCGGCCGTGAACGACGGCGCCGCGCCCGCCGATCAGGGCTTCGGCGGGGTAGTCGGCGACCCGGTCGAGCGTGGTGGTCGCCCATTCGCGGTGGAACGCGTCGCCGGTGTAGAGCGCGGCCTGCGCCTCCACCAGATCGCCGGCGAACAGAATGCGCCGTTCGGGCAGCCAGGCGATGATGTCGCCCTCGGTATGGCCGCGGCCGCAGTAGGCCAGCAGCAGTTCCCCGCGATCGCCGCCGAGATGGATGGTGAGCCGGTCGGAGAACGTCGCCGTCGGCCAGGTGAGCCCCGGGATCGAGTCGGGGTCGTCGAACAGGCGGGGCATCCGGCCGTACTCGCTCGCCCAGTCCTGTGCGCCCCGCTCGGCGATCAGGCGGCGCGTGTTGTCGTGCGCGACGATCACCTCGGCGTCGAACGCGCTCGCGCCCAGCACCCGGACCGCGTGGTAGTGGGACAGCACCAGGTAGCGGACCGGCTTGCCGGTGTGCTCGCGCAGCCGCGCCAGCCACCGGCGGGCCGCGGCCGGGGTGGCCATCGCCTCGAAGCAGACGAGGAAGTCCTCGCCCTCGATCGCCCCCACGTTGGGATCGCCCTGCGCGGTGAGCGCGTAGACCCCGTCCGCGAGCACCTCGAGTGTCTGCTCCTTTTCATCCAGGTCGGCCGACGAGGCGAACGGCTTGCTGCTCATACCGACGAGTCTTCCCCACCCACCGCAACCCGTACCAGCCCCTCCGCGCGGCCCCTATCAACCCTCCCCGCGCGGCCGGCCCGGTCAGGCGGATTTGCCGTCCTGGCCGATGCGCGGGAAGGGGGTGGTGGAAAAGATCACCTCGACCGGCACCTCGAAGTACTCCGCGATGCGCAGCGCCAGGTAGAGGCTGGGGCTGTATTCGCCGCGCTCCAGATAGCCGACCGTCTGGTAGTGCACCCCGACCGCGTCGGCCAGCTGGCGACGCGAGATGCCCCGCTCCGCGCGCAGCATCGCGATGCGGTTGTGAATGGTCTCGCCCATGATCGTCTCAGTATCCCCGGTGCAAGGCCCGTTCTCTGCGCGCCTCCATCACCGATCCCGATTCCTTGCGGGCCATGCGGCGCAGCACGGACGGAGCGATCACGAGGCCGACGATGCTCCACACGCTCAGCACGCCGATCATCTGGACCTGCCGCCAGGACTCCCCGATCTCCGCCGCGACCGCCGCGTCGGGCAGCAGGGCGGCGCGCATGCCGAGCCCGAGCCAGTAGACCGGGAACACTTGGGCGATGGCCTGCAGCCACCCGGCGAGCGCGGTGATCGGATAGAAGATCCCCGAGATCGCGACGATGCCGCACATGGGCAGGAACGTCAGCCCGAAGCCCGATGCGGCGCTCTTGACGCTCGATCCGATGATCATGCCTAGCGGGAGGGTGGCGAGCAGCCCGAGGGCGAGCACGCCGACGATCGACAGCCAGTCGCCGACGCCGGCCGACGGGATGCCGCCGACCAGGAACAGGCCCGGGATGAGCACGACCACGATGCCGAACACCGTGGTGAGGGACGTCACCACCAGTTGGGCGACCAGATATCCGGTCATGCCGTTCGGGATGGCCTTGGCCCGCAGCAGCGTGCCGTCCTCCCGGTGGGTGGCCAGGATGCTGGTGGCGCCCTGCGCCCCGCCGAACGCGACCGACATGCCGAGGATGCTCGGCAGCGTCAGCAGCGCCAGAGACGACCCCTCGACGCTGTGGCCTCGCTGGAAGAACAGCACGAGGATGTAGGCCACGTTGATAAAGAGGGTCCAAAACAGCTCGGCGGGGCTGAGCAGGGTCTGCCTGAACTCCACCAGGCCGCGGACCACCCCGAGCCGGGACGCGGCGATGACGAGGGATCCCGGCGCCGCCTGCGCGGTCGCCCTCATAGCGACGCCACCTCCTCGGCGTGCCCGCTCTCGTGGCGATGGACGAGGGCCATGTAGGTGTCCTCCAGGGTGGCGCGGCGAATCTCCAGGTCGGCGACATCCTCGCCGTACTGCGCGAACAGCTCGCGGACGAATCGGGTGGCGTCGGCGGTGGAATGCACGAAATGCTCGCCGGCGCGGCTCCAGCGCACCTCGGCCTCGGCCGAGACCTGCCGGGCGAGGTGGTCGGCGCTGCCGTCGGCGACGATGCGGCCGCCGGCCAGGATCAAGATGCGGTCGGCCAGCTTCTCGGCCTCGTCAAGATCGTGCGTGGTCAGCAGGATCGTCGTGTCCTCGAGGTCGGATAGGCCGTGGACCAGGTCGTGGAAGTCGCGGCGGGCCTTGGGGTCGAACCCGGCCGCCGGCTCGTCCATGAACAGCAGCTCGGGACGGCCGACCAGGCCGATCGCCACGTCCAGACGGCGCCGCTGCCCGCCGGACAGCGTGCTCAGCCGCTGGCCGGCCTGCTCGGTCAGCCCCACCTTCTCAAGCAGCTCGTCGACGTCGTAGGGTCGCGGGCGCCCGGGCGTGGCGTACGGCCGGTAGTAGCGGCCGAGGTGGTGGAGCAGCTCGCGCACCCGCCACTTGTGGTGGTCGCGCCACGATTGCAGCACGACGCCGAGCCGGGCCCGCCAGCGCTCGTCGCCCTTCGCCGGATCGACCCCGAGCACGGTGACCTCGCCGGCCGAACGGCCCCGGAACCCCTCCAAGATCTCGATGGTCGTGGTCTTGCCCGCGCCGTTGGGCCCGAGCAGCACCAGCACCTCACCGCGGCGGGCGGTGAACTCGACGCCGCGCAGGACGTCCGCCGACCCGTACCGCATCCGCAGGCCGCGGACGGCGATGACCGTCTCATTCCCGTCCGCCGCCGCGTTTTGAGCGGGTTCACCCAGCTCGCGCATCACGGTCACAGACCAACTTCCTTTCGTCAGAAAGATTGGTCGAAAGATAGCATGTGTACTACATATCGCACTACCCCTGTTTAGTCGTCGCGGACCGTGATGCCGAGGGACCGGGCGAGCGCCGGGGCGAGGTCGAGGAGCTGGACCGTGGTGATGACGGCGCCGCGCAGCGACTCGTGGCCGCCGACGAGGTCGAGCTCGGCGCCGCGCAGGTCGACCTTTTTCAGGGCTACGCCGGTCAGGTCCACCTCGCTGAGCCGGCACCCGGGAAAGCTCACCCGTTCGAGCGTGGCGGCGGACAGGTCGACGCCACGCAGGACGCAGTTCTCGAACCGGACGTCGGTCAGCGCGGCGTCCCGGAAGTTGACGGCGTCGAGCTTGCCGCCCCGGAACACCACCCGCCGCAGGTCCGACCCGTACGCCTCGGTCCCGGCCAGGACGCAGTCGAGCAGCGTCGCGTCGAGCCACTCGCTTTCGGCGAGGTCGACCGCGACCAGCCGCGCCTCACGCAGCCAGACGTCGCTCAGCCGGGCGCGGCGCAGCGTGCCGCCGTCGACGGTCACGCGGGTGAAGGCGCACTCCAGGAACCGTGCGCGCGCCGCCTCGATCGCCGTGACCGTGCCGCCGTCGACGTGGATCGCGTCATAGGTCTCAGCCGGCTTCCATGGTCCGTCGTAGGCGCGCAGTGCGTCGGCGTACGGCAGATCGCCGAGCTCTTCGAAAGTCACCCGATCATGCTGACCCTCGGCCGCGGGAGACGCAATCGCGTTCATCGTCGGCGGCGGATGACGCTGACCGTCCTTTTCAAGGTCATTTCGTCGCATCCATTGACGATTTGGGCGATTAGTGCTGAACTGCCGTTTCGAGAAACCGGTTTCTCGGCTCGGACCTCGGACGGAGCGCCAAGTACGAACTGCCGGTGCACAACCTGACGATCACACGGGGGCTCGAGAGAACCTGGGAGTTGGCACAACATGAGTGGCGAAACAGTGGATCGTCGCCGTAGGAGCCGGCGAATCCGGCGGTCATTGCTTGCGGTGGGCCTGGCCACCGGACTGGCTGCGCTGGGCGCCGGCGCCCTGGCCGCACCGGCCGCCGGGACCGATTCGACCGCGTTCACGCTGACGCCGACGAGCGACCCCGGCAGCGGGTCGGCAACCGGCGACGACATCTCCTTTTCCGTCGAGTCCGCCGACCTCGCGCACGGCTTTTTGACCAAGGCCCGGATGTCGCAGTGGCTCAAGACGCTCGGCTCCAACGGTGTGCTGCGGCTCGGCGGTTATTCGATGGACCTCGTCTGGCCGGCGTTCGGCGCCTACCGCAACGCCCCGGCGCCCCCGCAGGCGATCGGCGGCACGGTCGATCAGGGCGATCTCAACCAGCTGAAGGCCCTGCTCGACGACAGCGGCTGGAAGGTCACCCTCGGGGCGCCGCTCAAGGCGGTCATCGATCAGTCGAAGATCAAGAACCCGGCTCGCGACCCGTCTCCGCCCGTCACGCTCGATCAGGCGGTCGCCGAGGTCAAGGCCGCGCACGAGACGCTCGGCGACGACATGCTGGCCGTCGAGATCGGCAACGAGTACGACAACGTCACGACATTGACGCCGGCCGAGTACTACGAGGTCCTGAAGCGGTACCACGCGGCCATCAAGCAGGCCGTCCCCGGCGTCAACATCAAGGTCACCGGCCCGTCGGCGAACACGGCCACCACCAACACCCTGCTCGAAGATTTCGTGGCCGCGGTGCGGGCCGACACCGCCACCGACTCACGGCAGGTGATCTCCGAGCTCAGCAACCATCTGTACGCGGGCAGCCACTGTGGCTCCAACATCATGACGATCCCGCAGCTGATGTCGGCCAACACCCACCTGACCGCGCGGAACAAGCTGCGCGGCATCATGGAGATCACGGGACGGCTGGGCAACGGGATGCCGGCGGTGCTCAACGAGTCCAACAGCGCCTCCTGCAGCGGCATGCCCGGCGTCAGCGACGCCTACGCCAGCAGCCTGTGGTCGCTGAGCTACCTCCTGCAGACCGCGCAAAGCGGCGTCGAACGGCTGCACTTCCACACCAACACAGCGGCGATCTGCGGCGACTTTCAGCCGCGCGACTCGGTGAACTATCCGATCTCCTATCGGTACTACGGGGCGTTCTGCGCCGCCGACCGGCAGGCGCTCGCCGCCAACCGGCTGTCGGCCACGCCCCTGTACTACGGGCTTTGGGCCTTCCACCAGATTCCGAACGGGAAGTTCCTCAACGTCAACCTGCCGGACACCGCGCTGCCGCAGCTGCGCGTCTACGCGGTCGAGCACAAGACCGGAAAGATGACGGTGGTACTGATCAACGTCCAGGACCCGGCCGTCTCCACCAGCACCGACGACGCGGTCACCATCAACGTGCCGGCCCAGTACACCAGCGGGCGCACCGTCACGCTGAGCAGCACCGGCGCGGGCGGGCTCGCCTCGCTGGACGCCGCGAAGATCTCCCTCGGCGGTGCCACCATCTCCGATCGCGGCGTCCCGTCCGGCGAGCCGAGCGGCGCCCAAGTGCCGATCACCGATGGCCGGTCGACCGTCACCGTCGCCCCTGGTACGGCACAGATCGTCACCTTCTCCACCCGCCCGTGACGGGCCAGGCGGCCGGGGCGCTCTCCACTGGCGCCTTCGGCCGCCCTGCCCGCTGGGGCGCGGCGCCGCTCGCTCCGGCGGCCGGCGCCGTGGGAGCGCAAGGAACGGCCGCTCATCAGCGGCCCGGGCGTCGAGGGCGCCCATGCGCGCCGGGCCCCCACCGCTCGGTCAGGCCCCGGCTCGCGGCGAGAGAGTCAATGGCTTGACTTTTGTCGAACTCATGTTCGACATTGGATCCGTGAGTGTGCTGGTGGACTCGGCGCCGGCCGGCGCCGACCTAATCCCGGTGCTGCCCGCGCTGCGGCCGGTGCTCCCCCATGGCGGGCTTCGGCCCGGCTGGGTGGTGAGCGTCGGCGGGTCCGGTGCCACGGCGCCCGGCGCGGCGTCGCTGGGGCTGGCGCTCATCGCGGGCGCCGCCCGGGCCGGCGGCTGGTGCGCGGCGGTCGGCCTGCCCGACCTCGGCGTCGCGGCCGCCGCCGCGATGGGCGCCGAGCCGGAGCGGCTACTGCTCGTCGACGATCCGGGCGAGCGGTGGCCCGATGTCGTGGCGGCGCTGATCGACGCGGTCGATCTCGTCCTCGTCCGGCCCCCGGCCAGGCCGGGGCCCACCCTCGTCCGGCGGCTCGCGGCGCTGGCGCGCCGGGGCCGCTGCGTACTGGTGGCCGCCGGTGACTGGAGCGGCGCCCAGGTGCGGCTGCGCGTGGCCGCGGCCGAGTGGACCGGGCCGGGAGCGGGCTTCGGGCACCTCACGAGCCGCCTCGCCCGCATCGTCGCGACGGGCAAGGGCGCGGCCGGTCCCGGGCGGTCGGCCTGGGTGTGGCTGCCCGGCCCGGAGGGCGCGGTCGCCCCGGCCGCCGCCCCCGCCGCGGCCGGGCGCCCCCCACTGGAGGTCGTCGCATGACCCCCGCCGCGCGGGCCTGGGCGAGCCATCCGTGAGCGAGCCATGAGCCGCGTGCTGGTGGTGTGGTGCCCGGACTGGCCGGTCACCGCTGTCGGGATCGACGCCGCGATGCCGGGCGCGGTGGTGGACGGCGACCGGGTGGCGGCCTGCACGGCGGCGGCCAGGGCCGGGGGGGTGCGTCGCGGGCACCGCGTCAGGGACGCCCAGCGCCGCTGTCCCGAGATGGTCGTCCGCGATCGTGATCTCGACGCCGAAGGCAGGCTGTTCGAGGTGGTCGTGGCGGCGGTGAGCTCGAGCACGCCGCGGGTGGAGGTCGTCCGGCCGGGGGTGTGCGCGTTCCCGGCGGCGGGCGCGGCGCGCTTCCACGGCGGTGAGGAGCCGCTGCGGACGCTGGTGCAAGACAGCGTGGTGGAGGCCGGGCACGACTGCGGTGTCGGCATCGCCGATGGGTTGTTCGCCGCCGAGTTGGCGGCCAGGGCGGACGGCGGCGGGGTGATCGTGCCGCCGGGCGGTGACGGCGAGTTCCTCGCTCCCTATCCGCTGGACGTGCTCGACCTGCCCGAGCTGGCCGACCTGCTGCGGCGCCTGGGCATCTGGACGCTCGGCCGGTTCGCCGCGTTGCCCGCCGGGGACGTCGCCGGCCGGCTCGGCGCCGCCGGAGCCCGCGCGCACCTGCTGGCGAGCGGCGCGCCGACGCGGCGGCTCGCCCCCTCACCGCCCGAGCGCGACAGGTCCGTACGGGCCGAGTTCGATCCGCCAGCCGCCCAGGCCGACCAAGTGATCTTCGCGGCCAAACGGCTGGCCGACCGGCTGCACGACGGGCTGCGCGCGGAGGGGCTCACCTGCGTGCGACTGGCCGTCGATGTGGGCTTCGCCGACGGCCGCCTGCACCAACGGCTGTGGCGGCACGAGGGGGCGCTGTCCGCGCTCGCGGTCGCCGAGCGGGTGCGCTGGCAGCTTTCGGCCCTCGATCTCACCGGGTCGGCCGACGCCTGCTGGGGCGGGGTCACGTTCGTGCGGCTGGCGCCGGATCAGCCGATCCCCGACGAGGGCGGCCAGCAGGCGCTGTGGGGGCAGGTGACGGTGACCGACCGCGTCGAGCGCGCCGCCGACCGGATCCAGGCGATGCTCGGCCATGACGCCATCACCCGGCCGGTGCTCGTCGGCGGGCGGGGGCCGGGCGAGCAGGTCGTCCGGGTGCCGGTCGGCGACCTGCCGCCGAGCGGGGGCGGCGACGGCCCCTGGCCGGGACGGGTGCCCGCGCCGGCACCCGCCGCCGTGCCATCGGCGCCGCCGCCCGCCGCGGTGACCGACGCGGCCGGCGCCGCGGTGTGGGTGAGCGCGCGGTGCGTGGTGTCCGCGCCGCCGGCGCGCCTCGCCGTGGCGGG
>CALAED010000088.1 GCA_937891035.1 uncultured Thermomonosporaceae bacterium
CACGACCCCTTTCTCGTGTGCTCCCGGGCCCTTGCGGCGTCAGATGCGGCCGGTCTCGTGGGCCCACATGGCGACTTCGACGCGGTTTCGGGCGCCGAGCTTTCGCATGAGGCTGGCGAGGTGGGCTTTGACGGTGCTTGGGGTGATGTAGAGCTCGCTGGCGATCTCATTGTTGGTGCGGCCTTGGGCTACAGGCACGAGGACTTCCTCCTCGCGGGCGGTGAGCGGTTCTATCGGCTGCCTCGGTGGTGAGGTCTGTGCGTGGGCGAACGCTGCGAGCAGTCGGACAGTCACGCTGGGTGCGATCAGTGCGTCTCCGTCGGCGGCGGCGTGGATGGCCTGGGTCAGCAGGGCGGGTCCGGCGTCCTTGAGCAGGAACCCGCGGGCGCCGGCTTTGAGCGCCCCGTGGACATACTCGTCGAGGTCGAAGGTGGTGATGACCACGATCGGCAGGGGGTCGGTGACGTCGGGGCCGGCGAGGCGTCGGGTGGCTTCGATGCCGTCCATCAGCGGCATTCGGATGTCGAACAGGCCGACGTCGGGGCGCAGCTGGAGCGCCAGGCGGACTGCCTCGCGCCCGTCGGCGGCCGCGCCGACCACTTCGATGTCGGGTTGGGCGTCGAGCAGCATCGTCAGCCCGGTGCGCACGATGGGCTGGTCGTCGGCGATGAGGACCCTGATGCTCATCGTGGCGTCCCGGTTCGAGGCAGGACCGCCTCTACCCGCCAGCCCCGCTCGGCGGCGGGGCCTGCGTGGAAGGTGCCGCCGAGCAGTGAGGCGCGTTCCCGCATGCCCACCAGGCCGTAGCCTGCTGGGGCGCGGCCGCCAGCGGCGGAGCCGTCGTCGTCGATGGTCAGCCGTACCTGGTCGGCGTCGCCTATGACGGTAACGGTGACCTGGGTCGCGTGACGGGCGTGCCGTCGAGCGTTGGTGATGGACTCCTGGGCTAGGCGGTAGATCGCGGCCCCGACCGCCGGGCTGAGGTCGTCGAACTCGCCGAATAGCGTCACCTCGACGCAGGGACGCGTCCGGCCGTCGGTGGCGAGCTGCTCGACCTCGGCCACGCCGGGCTGCGGCGCGAACTCGGTGTCCTGTGCGGCGCGGAGCACGCCGACGATGGCGCGCAGCTCGGTGAGGGTGCGGGTCGCTGCGTCCTCGATGATGGCCAGGGCCTCGATGGCACGCTCGGGGTGGGAGGCCGCGATGGCACGTCCTGCTTGGGCCTGGATGGCGATGCCCGAGACGTGGTGGGCGACGGTGTCGTGGAGATCACGAGCGAGCTGTTCGCGTTCGCGGGCCTTGGCTTGGTCGATGTCGCGGATGCGGATCTTCGCGCGATAGCGGGCCGCGGCGCCGAGCGCGGCGGCGAACAGGAAGACCCCGTAGCCTGCGACCGTCTCCCACAGGCTCACGGCGTCGGCGAAGCAGGTGATGGGCAGCCAGAGCAGGATGACGCCTAGACCGCTTGCGGCTTCCCGACCAGAGCCCCACCGGAACAGGGCGTAGGCCAGGATCAGCACCGCGGAGATGCTGTTCAGCAGGGCGCCTTGCGACCCGGTGAGGATTCTGACGATATCGACGATCGTCAACGTGCCGAAGGAGACCGCGACCGCGACGAGCGGGTGCGCGCGTCGCCACAGCAGGGCGCCGAGGACCGCGAGCACCGCGAGCAGCAGCAGCGGGCGTGGCGCCAGGTCCTGGCGAAGCACCACTTCCACCACGGACCAGCCTGCCAGTACTGCGACCAAGGCCCAGTCCCGCAGCCCCCGGTCCGGGGCATTCGTGGGTCGAGGTTCGGCCCACAGCGAGCGGAGTGCGTCGGTGGCCACCTGATCAGCCTAGGCGGCCCGCGCACTCGGCGTATCCGCCGAAAGTACAAGAGCTCGGCTGTGCCAACGGCCAGGTCGAATCAGGCTCCGGGGCTGATGTGCCCGCCGCCGGCATCCGTGAAGGTGGAAGCACCCACCCAATCAAGCCAGGGAGCATTGTGATGAGAACGCCTCAATCCCACACCGCACTAGAGAATCCGCCGTCCCAGAGCACGCTGGAAGATCTGCGCATGCCCGTGCAGGCCAAGCTCGCAGCAGCATGGACCAGCTTCATGTTCCTCTACATCTACGTCGACTACCTCGCCCTGTACAAGCCCGGCTTCATCGACGACCTCCTGGCCGGCATCGTCCACGAGTTCGACATCGGCCCAACCTTTGTCGCCATTGCGCTCACGCTCATGGCCATCCCGATCCTCATGATCCTGCTCTCCGTGACACTGCCCGCCCGTGTCAACCGCACCATCAACCTCGCCGTAGCAACGCTCTACATCCCGGTCTCGATGTTCAACGCGGCAGGGGAGTCTTGGACCTACTCCTACTTCTACGGCCTCTCCATCGGACTCGAGGTGCTGCTCCTGGCCTTCATCCTGCGCTCCGCCTGGACCTGGCCACGCCGCATCGCATCACCGGCGACCCTGGCAGCCAGCCTCGACAGCGAGCCACTCCACAGGCCGCAGCAGGCGTGACTGCCTGCCCCGTGCCCGACCACCCTTCGCTCGCGCCACCCGCATCGACATGCGGGACCAGCCTGGCCGACCAACCACGAAGATCAATTACCGGGTCAACGTTCTCGGACGAACCACTAGGATCGATGGAGAACGCCACCATCGTGTTCCGCGCCGACGGGACCGGCTGGACCTACTGGGCTCGCGACGGCGGCGCATTCTACGTCGATCGCCTCCGCTGGCGAACTAATGGCGACGGTGGACTCGAACTGCGCATCCACCAAACGCTGTCAGGCACCTGGACCGTGCGAGACGACGCAATCCAACGTCATAGTGTCGATAATCGAAGCGCTCATACCACCAACCTGATCCTGACCTATATGGTCATGGCAGGACACAACGTCTTTGGCGCTCCCGCCACTCTGCTCCGGTTGGACCGATCTGTCAGGCTCGGGGCCATCGGGAAACGGTTTGCCCTCAAGCGCGATACTCAGGTCGAAGACCCAACGATTGGTGCGCGGCAATAGCCAAGATCAGCGATCTACAGCGCAAGCTGCCGCATTAAGTAAGACCGGGCCGGTCGAGAAGCTTACGATTTCTCCGCACTACGAGGCGCACTGTAGACGACCGAGTGTTTGGGCAATGTTTGCAGGATGCGACGAGCGGCCGCGTCGTCCGGCCGGTTAGTGATGAGCGTGATTGATTCTGACCAGGGGGCGAACCGTACCGGCAGCTGTTTGCCGAGTTTGGTTGAGTCGGCCACGATGAGCGTGCGCGGGGCGAGCCGGAGCAGCGTCTTCTTGACCCAATACCCGTGTTCGTTCGGCAGGTAGAAACCGTCGGGTTGTATTCCGTTTGCGCCTATGATCGCGAGGTCGAGCGGCCAGGGGCAATCCTCGGTGTTTGGCGGGTCCATCGTCCAACAGGACGGGTGCAGCGGACCGGCCATCGACCAAACGCTCAGCTCGCCATCCCTGATGGCCTCCCTGCATTCCGGGACGCCGAGCAGCTCGGAGCAGACCTGAATGGACGATGTCGTTATCCGGAGTTGGAAAAGCGTGCTCGCCGCGATACGGGAGGACAGGATTCGGGCAACTTGAAGGGTGGTGCTGCCGCCGTCGAACGCGATGGACATACCCGGCCGTACGTACGCGGCGGCGGTCTCCGCTATCTGCCGCTTGTGCTCGACGGCCATGTTCAGCTTGAAATGGAGGTCGTCGCTGTCGAGAAAGAAGCCCTCCCGGTTACGTACCAATGGCGGTAGCTCACCGAGACGACGTATCCGCTCCACGCTTCTGACGATGTCGTCTCGATTGCGGTCCGCTAAAACATCGGGAGCGTGGTCGGCGATCGCGTGTGCCAGCCGCAACGGATCCATGGGTTTGCCCGGATCGGCGCGATTCCACAGAACATGGAACACGGTGGCGGCCAGGTCGGCTTCATCGTCCTGATGAGGGCGGGACGGTCGCAGGGTGGCTGTGGATCGCGCGACTTGTGCGGCCATCTTTGCTGCGTGCAGTGCATTACGCCGACCGTAGACGAAGCCGTGCATCCCGAAGCCAACCGCGCCGCAGGCAATGGTCATCGAGATGAGAACTGACCAATTCGGTTTTTGCAGCAGCGCGAGAATCGTCGCCGGCAAAATGGAGGCCAGACCCGTGACAAGGCCGGCGATCGCGCTTTCCAACATCGTATTCCCGGTCAAGCGGGAACCTGCCGCCGCCAGGTTTCGCCCGAGACTTTTCGCTGCCCGGGAAAGCTCCAGCGACTGATCTTCGGAGGACACGATTTGAGTGTGCCACACGGGTACGATCGGACGGCACCGTACCCCCCGCGTAGCGCCTTCGAGATACCGCGCCCGCTCGGCCGGACGTCGCGGATTCTGGGAATGGGCTTTCCGGCTGAGCGAACGGTAAGGGTGGATTGGTGATCGCGCCGGCTCGATCGTCAGCCTTCAGGAGTCATGTGCTTTTCGTAATGGAGATCGCCATTCGTGGCGGCAACCTTCTCGGTGTCACCCGACAGCCGGACATGTGGGCGAGTGACGCAGCCCGCCACCGCCTGGCTGGAACGCGGTGCGCTGGACTTATCCAAGCGCCGGGGGAAGCCGCCGAAGGTCTACTGTCGGCGCAGCCGCTTGCTCTTGGCCTGCAGGTCGTCGATCCGCTCCGAGGCCTCGGCCTTGGTCAGGTTGTCGGGGACGTCCTCGCCGGCCTCGCGTGCGAGGGTGCGCAGGTACGACTCCTGCGGCCCGGTCATCGGCTCGTCGCCGGTCGCCCAGTCTTCGGGGTTCTTCTCGACGGGTCCGTCGCTCATCTTAGACACCTCCTCGAACACAGGTTCGGCAATCCGTACCCCGCCTTGGGGCCGGCCAACCATCCGCGGCTTCCGGGCAAGATCGACGAATGTGGCGTGGCCGATGCTCAAACACCGGCCCGGATCTCCTTCGCTTGCTGTGCGGCTGCTCCAAGGCGGGTGACGGCGAAGCTGACGGACAGCGGAACTTCATGAGGGCGTCTCCCGAAAGGGAGCCCGAAGGGTGAGCCCCGTTCTCCGCTGACCGCGCCCCCGGGTCGCGCCGCCATCGCACTACCCCGGCCAGGAGGCTCAGGCGCACCTGATCGAACCGGATGAGCCGTTCGAGCGGGGCACAAGACTGCTTCTTAGTGGGTCGTGGGGCCGGCGTCGGTGACGGGCGGGTTGTGGGAGCACGCCACAGGGATGAACATCGGGGAGAGCATTCCCGGACGCAAAGGAGCGGCCATGGCTGAGACGCCGGGAACACGATCGTTCCGGGCGGCCCGCGACTTCCTGCTGGCCCACCGGACAGACTATGCGGCGGCCCGGGAACGGTTCCGGTGGCCGGAGCTCACGGAGTTCAACTGGGCGCTGGACTGGTTTGACGTCATAGCCCGCGACAACGAGGCCCCCGCGCTCTGGATCGTCGAGGAGGACGGCGCCGAGCGTCGCGTGTCTTTTGAGGAGATGTCAGCGCGCTCGGGGCGGGTGGCCAACTGGCTGCGCGGTCGCGGGGCGTGGAGCGCGGCGACCGGCTGGTGGTGATGCTCGGCAACCAGGTCGAGCTGTGGGACACCATCCTGGCGGTGATGAAGCTCGGCGCGGTGATCATCCCGGCCACGCCGCTGCTCGGCCCGGCCGACCTGCGCGACCGGATCGACCGTGGCCACGCCCGGCATGTGGTCGTACGGTCGGCGGACACCGAGAAGTTCGCTGAGGTCGACGGGGACTACACGCGGATCGCCGTGGGCGGGCCGGTCACCGGCTGGCTGCCGTACGACCAGGCCGCCGAGCAGGACGCGGCGTTCGTGCCGGATGGGCCGACCAGAGCCGACGACACGTTGCTGCTCTACTTCACCTCCGGAACCACCGCGCGCCCCAAGCTGGTGGAGCACACTCACGCCTCGTACCCGGCCGGGCACCTGTCCACCATGTACTGGATTGGGCTGCGCCCCGGCGACGTGCACCTCAACATCTCCTCGCCCGGCTGGGCCAAGCACGCCTGGAGCAACGTCTTCGCCCCGTGGAACGCCGAGGCGTGCGTGTTCATCTTCAACTACGCGCGGTTCGACGCGACCCGGCTGATGAGCGAGATGGACCGGTGCGGGGTGACGAGCTTTTGCGCCCCGCCGACGGTGTGGCGGATGCTGATCCAGGCCGACCTGTCACGGCTGCGCACCCCGCCGCGCGAGGTCGTCGGCGCCGGGGAGCCGCTCAACCCGGAGGTCATCGAGCAGGTCCGCAAGGGCTGGGGGGTGACCATCCGCGACGGGTTCGGGCAGACCGAGACGACGGTGCAGATCGCCAACACCCCGGGACAGCCGGTCAAGCCGGGCTCGATGGGCCGCCCGGTCCCCGGCTACGCCGTCACCCTCATCGACCAGGTGACCGGCGAGCCCGCCGAGGAAGGCGAGATCTGCCTGGACCTGTCCGCCCGCCCGCTGGGCCTGATGACCGGCTACCACGGGGACGCCGAGCGCGACGCCGAGGCGATGGCCGGCGGCTACTACCACACCGGCGACATCGGCTCGCGCGACGCCGACGGCTACATCACCTACGTCGGCCGTACGGACGATGTCTTCAAGGCGTCGGACTACAAGATCTCTCCGTTCGAGCTGGAGAGCGCGCTGATCGAGCACGAGGCGGTCGCCGAGGCCGCGGTGGTGCCGTCGCCCGACCCGGTGCGGCTCGCCGTGCCCAAGGCGTACGTGGTCCTCGCTCCCGGTTGGGAGCCCAGCGCCGAGACCGCCAAGGCGATCTTCGCGCACTGCCGTACGCACCTCGCCCCCTACCAGCGGATCCGTCGCCTCGAGTTCGGCGAGCTGCCCAAGACCATCTCAGGCAAGATCCGCCGCGTGCAGCTGCGCGGCTACGAGCTCGAGAAGCATCCCGACGGCGAGGCCCGTCCACCCGGCGAATACCGTGAGGAGGACCTGACGTGATCTCCAGCGCCTCCGGAACGTCGGACACGCCAGTGACCGTCACCCTGCCGCCTGGGCCGCCGCACTGGCCTTCCTCGGGCGCGGTTCAGGCGCGCAGGAGGGTGACCTGGCGGCCCTGCGGCGTGGTGGCGATGTCGAAGGTCGCGCGTTTATCCCAAGGCGGGGCGTCTGGTCGTCGGTCGAAGATGACCAGCGTTCCGGTGTCCAGGCCGAGCCGGTCCAGGTAGCCGTCGAGTTGGTCCAAGCCCAAGGACAGCGGATCTGGGCCGCCGGGATGCCAGACTTTAAGCTCGAGCGCCTCGCGTTGCATAGCCTTCTCGCCGGCGGTGTCGGTGTAGGGCCAGCGGATGAGCAGATCGATCCGGCCGCGACCGACTCCGTACTCGCGATCGATGTACCCGCCGCCGTTGACCAGGCGGTGCAGGAACCCCATCAAGACCAGCTGGCAGGCGGCCTCATGATAGCCCTCCCGCTGGACCAAGATCTCGCCGTGTTGCTTCCAGAATGCCGCGAACTCCCGCAGCAGCCGTGGGAAGTCCAGTCGCCCGCCGGGGAGCACAAAACTGCGCGGCTCGGCCTCAATGATGTCCTCGGTGCGCTGGCTCAGCACCCGAACGATGACCTCCCGGTAGATGGAGTTGGCCACCCGCAGGGGACGGTTCGCGACCAGCCCAAGGTCGTGGACGTAGGACACGTCGTCGTTGTAGGTGGAGTCGGCTTTTGGGACGGTCCCGGCGACCAGTGGTTCGATCACTCGCCGCACCCGGGGTTCGTACAGGCGGGCCACCAACGAGTCCAGGTGGGTGGCGCGGGCGACGATCAGCCGTTCCTTGGCCTCGTCCACATGGTCGGCCGTGATCGGCAGGGACGGGGCCACCCGCATCTCCTCGACGATCTCGCGGGCGAGGGCGTTGACCAGCCAGGGCTGTCCTTGGGTGTAGTCGAACGCCCGCCGCGTCGCCTCGGGGGTGAACTCCTGTCCGGTCGCGGCGGTGTGCTGGCCGTACAGCTCGGCGACCTGATCGAAGGTGAAGTCGCCGATCCGCAGCGACGCGACCTTGATGTTGAATGGACTCGAGGTCCCCAGCCGGGATGGATCACCGCCCGCAGCGGCTTTGTAGTCCCGCACATCGCGCAGCCCACACAGGACCACCGAAGCCGGAAAAGACGCCGGGCGGTTGCGAAACCCGTCCCGCAACTGGCTGAGCACGTTGATCAGACTCTGTCCCCGCAGCGCGTCGATCTCATCGAAGAACACCACCAGCGGCCGGGGACAATGCTCGGCCCACGCACGTAGCGCGGCGCGCAATGCCGAACCCGCAGGTGCCGTCGGCCATGGGTCCGGCGGCAGCAGGTCTGCCGGCAGCCGTCGGTTACCGGCCTCTTCACGCAGGCCCTGCAACACAATCTGCTCGGCGGCCGCGTAGTCGTCCCCGACCGCCCTGGCGGCCTCACAGGAGATCAGCAACGCCACATACCCGCCCTCGGCGGTCAGGTCTACCGCCAGCGCACCCAGCGCGGTGGTCTTGCCCGTCTGCCGCGGCGCGTGCACCACGAAGTACTGTCCCTGAGCGATCAACCGCCGGGCATCCGGCAACCGCGGCTCCGGCGGCACCATGTAATGCCGATCCGGAAAACAAGGTCCCGCGGTGTTGAAGTACTTCATCCCCGCACCTCGACGGGCAGACGTACATCCATGGCTTCCCTCCGGGTCAAGTCTGACAGGGGTCACCAGTGCTCCGTGATGTCGGCGCGAAGACCTGGTCGCGTCCGCCCCGTGAGCCGGCCGCATCGGCCGGGGCGGAGCCGAGCACGACATCGAGTCCGGACCACGTTCCCTTCATTGCGGCGCATGCCTGGCGACCGCTTGTGTGCATTGTCACATCGACGATGTCGCAGATAGGCCCGGCCAAGTGACAGGCTGGTGGCGTAAGGTCGCTTCGCTAGTTAACGCGTGCATAGTTTTGTTGCCGCCGAGCGACAGCCGCAACGTGTGCGCATCGGTAATCAGGAGCGCTAGAGATGAGCACTGCCACGGCGCCGACCAAAGCGCGCGCCGCGATCGGGGAACGGACGCTACGGAAAGACAACTGGCGCAGATATCCCATCGTCACGGTGGTGATCTTCACCGCGTGGCTGGCGTATGGGCTCGTCCGTTCCCTGATGGGCTCGGACTTCTGGGTGGCGGAGTACCACTACCTAACGCCGTTCTACTCGCCGTGCGTCAACGTCGAGTGCGGTGAGGCGGCTCTGTTCGGCGCCTTCCTGCCCGAGGCCACGCCTTTCTTCATTCCATTCGCCGTGCTCTCACTGCCGGTGCTGCTGCTATTCCGGCTGTCTTGCTACTACTACCGCAAGGCTTACTACCGCGCTTACTGGGCTTCGCCGCCGGCCTGTGCCGTAGGTGAGCCGCACCAAAGCTACACCGGCGAGCGGCGATTTCCACTGATCTCGCAGAACCTCCACCGCTATACGTGGGTGGCGGCTTTTATCGTTTCCGTCATCAACACGTGGGATGTGGTCTTGGCGTTCCACGGCAAGGACGGCGGCGTCGGCGTCGGCCTCGGCACGTTGATCTTGCTAATCAACCTGATCTTGCTGTGGGCCTACACGATCTCGTGTCACTCCTGCCGGCACATCGTGGGCGGCCGGCTCAGGAACTTCTCGAAGCATCCGGTCCGATACTGGGCATGGGTACAGGTGTCGAAGCTGAACGAGCGGCACGGTCAGCTCGCGTTGATCACTCTCGGCACGCTGGTGGTCACGGATCTGTACATCGCGCTCCTCGCGCACGGGACCTTCTCCGACCCGCGCATATTCAACTAGTAGGAATCCCCGATGACTGAGATCGAAAGGCACTCGTACGACGTCGTAGTAATCGGTGCCGGCGGCGCGGGACTGCGGGCGGCCATTGAGGCCAGGCTGCAGGGCAAGAAGACCGCGATCATCTCCAAATCGCTGTTCGGCAAGGCGCACACGGTCATGGCCGAGGGCGGCGCCGCGGCGGCGATGGGCAACGTCAACGCCCGCGACAACTGGCAGGTCCACTTCCGCGACACGATGCGCGGCGGCAAGTTCCTCAACAACTGGCGCATGGCCGAGTTGCACGCCAAAGAGTCCCCGGACCGGGTCTGGGAGCTGGAGGCGTGGGGTGCGCTGTTCGACCGTACGAAGGACGGCAAGATCAGCCAGCGCAACTTCGGCGGGCACGAGTACCCGCGGCTGGCGCATGTCGGCGACCGTACGGGCCTCGAGCTGATCCGCACCGCCCAGCAGAAGGTGGTCGCGCTGCAGCAGGAGGACCACGCCGAGTTCGGCGACTACGATGCCCGCCTCAAGGTGTGGGCGGAGACCACCGTCACCCGCCTGCTCAAGGACGGCGACCGCATCTGCGGCGCCTTCGGCTACGTGCGCGAGACCGGCAAGTTCGTCGTCTTCGAGGCGCCGGCGGTGGTGCTGGCGACCGGCGGCATCGGCAAGGCGTTCAAGGTCACCTCCAACTCCTGGGAGTACACCGGGGACGGGCACGCGCTCGCGCTGCTGGCTGGGGCGACGCTGGTGAACATGGAGTTCGTGCAGTTCCACCCGACCGGCATGGTCTGGCCGCCGTCGGTGAAGGGCATCCTTGTGACCGAGTCGGTGCGCGGCGACGGCGGGGTGCTGCGCAATTCAGAGCACAAGCGGTTCATGTTCGACTACATCCCGGATGTGTTCAAGGACAAGTACGCCACCACCGAGGAAGAGGCCGACCGCTGGTACGACGACCCCGACAACAACCGGCGCCCGCCTGAGCTGCTGCCCCGCGACGAGGTGGCCCGGGCGATCAACGCCGAGGTGAAGGCCGGTCGCGGCTCACCGCACGGCGGGGTGTTCCTCGACGTCTCCGAACGGTTGCCCGCCGACGAGATCAGGCGCCGGCTGCCGTCGATGCACCACCAGTTCAAAGAGCTGGCCGACGTCGACATCACCGCCGAGCCGATGGAAGTCGGCCCCACCTGCCATTACGTGATGGGCGGCGTGGAGGTCGACGCCGACTCGGCGGCCGCGATGGTGCCCGGTCTGTTCGCCGCCGGCGAGGTGGCCGGCGGCATGCACGGCTCCAA
>CALAED010000089.1 GCA_937891035.1 uncultured Thermomonosporaceae bacterium
AACACCGTGGGCGACCAGGGCGGAGCCGCCGCCGTCATCAGCGGGTCGCCGGGTCCGCTCCTGAAGGACCTGGCGGGGCCGGCGGACGCCGCGGACGCCGTGGACGCCGTGGACGCCAAGCCACCACGATCCCGGCTACCGGCACCGCTGGCGCTGCTGCGCCCGCACCAATGGGTGAAGAACGTCTTCGTGCTCGTCGTCCCGCTGGCCGTGGCCCCGGCGGCGCTCGTGCGCAACGCGGCGGGGGCACTGGCCACGCTGATCACGTTCACCGCGGCCTCCGCCGCGGTCTACATCCTCAACGACTGGCTCGACCGCAGGCAGGATCGGCTGCACCCGGTCAAACGTCATCGGCCGTTGGCCAGCGGACAGGTCGGTCCACTCGGCGCGCTGTTGCTGAGCGCCGGCTGTCTGGGAACGCTGGCGATCTCGGGAGCGCTGGCCCCCATGTCGGTACGTGCCGCCGTCGCCGGGTATGTGGTGCTCAACCTGGCCTACTGCCTGGCGTTGAAGCACTATCCACTGGTCGATGTCAGCGTGGTGGCGGTCGGGTTCGTCCTGCGGGCCGTGGCGGGCTGTCTTGCGGTGGCGGCGCCGTTCAACCCCGCCCTGATCATCTGTGTTTACTGCGCCTGCCTGCTGATGTCGCTCGGCAAGCGCCGGCAGGAGCTGGCGACCGCGAACGGCGCGGGACTGGCGGCCGCTCAGCGGCGCGCTCTCACCGGGTACTCGGTCCCCCTGCTCGACCAGCTGATGACCGTGCTGCTGGCGGCCACGCTGATCAGTTACGAACTGTTCGTCCTCTCCGCGCCGCATCCGCACGCCGCCGTGCTGGCCGTCGTCACCGTGCCCTTCGCCGTCTTCGCCCTGTGCCGTTACCAGCAGTTGGTCGCGGTGCACCGCGGCGGCGAGGAGCCGGGCCGGGACGTGCTCACGGACGCGCCACTCGTGATCACCGGCGTGCTGTGGCTGACCTGCCTGGCCGCCGGGCCGTTGCTGTGAGGTTCGCGACCGCGACCATCGCCAGCCGCCCGGATCCCGCCCGACGGATCCCGCATGACGAGCGGAAACACGCTCAGAAAGGTACGACGGCATGAGAATCGTCATGATCTCGCCCGACGCGCCGCCCGACCCGTACGGCGGGATCGGCACCTACATCGAGGGACTGCTCGGCGCCATGGAGACCCGAGACGATGACGTCCATCTGGTGGGCACGTCCCGGCATCGCGCCCTGCCGCGGGTGTCCCGGTACGGCGAGGTGACGGTCCGCCGAGTGCTCGCCACCCGGCCATGGGCGCGGGCCGCCCGGCCGCGCTGGCTGCTCGGGATGGTGGTCGAGTTCGCCAGGCTGAACATCGTGGGTGTCTGGTACGCCCGGCGGCTGCACGCCCGGCGGCGGGTCGACCTGGTCGCGGTGCACGACTGGATGTGCGCGCCGGCCGGCCTGATCTGCGCCGTCTTGTTCCGGATGCCGGTCTGCTACCACGTGCACTCCGCCGAGATCTTTCTGGGCGCCGGCAGCCGGGGCGCGGTCGCCGCGCTCGGCCGGGTGCTGAGCCGGGCACTGACCCGGCGAGCCCGGCTGATCATGATTCCGTCCGCCAACACCGTGGCCGCTGTCCCGCACCTGGCCGGCCGCGGCAACGTGGCGGTGGTTTCACACGGCGCCGGGAAGGCGTGGCGGATGGAACGCCCGAACGATGCCGAGCGCGCCGCCGTACGGGACAAGGTCCGTTCGCTGTATTCGATCCCGGACGGCCGTCGGCTGATCCTGTTCGCCGGCCGGTACGCCCCGCACAAGGGGGTGAACGAGCTGATCGAGGCGGTCGGGCGGATGCTGGACGACGGCGCCGACGTCGCTTTGGTCCTGGCCGGTACCGGCTGGCCGGACGTGTCCCTCGACGACAGGCTGCGCGAGCGGGTGGCGCGGCTGGGCCTGGCCGAGCGAGTGCACCTGCTCGGGCGGTTCCTGGACACCGACGAGCTTCGCGACCACCTGGTGGCGGCCGACGCCTGTGCGTTCCCGTCGTCGTACGAGCCGTTCGGCTTCGTCGCCCTGGAGGCGATGGCGCTGGGGGCCAGGACCGTCGTCGGGCCCGGGTTCGACGAAGCGGTGGTCGGCAGCGCCGAGGGCGCGTGCCTGCGCACGACGACAAGGGAACCCGCCGAACTGGCCGCCGCGCTGGCGCGGGTGGTGGGACAGGAGGATCCGGAGCTGGGAGACCGTGCGGGCCGGTACGTTCACGACCACCACTCGTGGCAGGCGGCGGCCGCCCGCACGCTCCAGGCGTATGCCGAGGCGGTCCGCGGGTGACCGGAGTGGCCGCGCCGCCGCGGCGCCGGGGCCGCGCCGGCGCACTCGGCGCCAAGGCGCGCTCCTGGGCCCCGGCGATGATGTCGGCCGCCGCGAGCGTGATCGTGACCGTGGCCAGCCTGCTGATCGCCCGTTTCGACGGCTTCGGCGCGTTCGGGACGTTCGTGGCCATGCAGGCGATCGGCGTCATCCTCGGCATCCCGATGCTGCTCGGCGTCCACGTCAACGCCAGCCGCGCGATGGCCGCCCGAGCCGATGGCGGCGCGGTCGCCGGGACGGCGCTGGTCGTGGTCACCGGGGCGTCCCTGCTGGTTTCGGCCGGCTACGCGGGTCTGCTGGCGCTGGCCCCGGTGCCGGACGCCGCCCGGCTGTGGCCGGCGGCGGCGCTTGGGGCGTCGGTCTCGGTGATGTCCCTGGCCGAGTCGCTGCTGCGGATCCGCGGCCGCCAGCTGCTGGCCTCCGGACTGCGGCTGGCCGGTGCCGGGGGATACCTGCTCGCACTGGTCGCCGTCCTGGCCGGCGGACACGGGGACGCCGGCACCTACGCGGCGCTCTTCGCCGCCGCCAACGCCGTCTGCGCGGCGCTCATGCTGCTAGGGCTACGTCCGGCGGCCGGCTGGGACGCGGGCCTCGCCCGGACCTTGCTGCGCGAGGGGTGGGTCTACAGTACGGGCCAGTCCCTGCTCCTCCTGCTCTTCGGGTTCGACGTCATCTTGCTGATGCAGGCGAGCGGCCCGGCCGCGGTCGCCGTCTATGCCCTGTACATCGGCAGCTGCCGCCGGGTGATCGGCGTCCTGTTCACCGACTCGCTGGCCTCGTTGCTGATCGCGTCGCTGTCCCGCACGGGATCTTCCTCAAGTGGCCGGGTCGCGCTGCGGCACGCGCCCCGGCTGCTCGGACTGGCGGCGGCGGGGGCGTCCGGGGTGGTGCTGGCGAGCCTGGCCGCCGCCGGCGCGCTCCATCGTCTTGAGGCCGGCTGGGTCGCACTCACTGCCATCGGCTGCTCCGCGCACGCGCTGGTATTCGTACTGTTCTGCGTCTTCACCGTCCAACCCGCGCTCGGCCTCGCCCGGATCAGGACCGCGCTGACCGTCGCGTTCGTGCCCGGCCTGGCCCTGCAGGCCGCGGGCGCCGCCGTCGGCGGCGTGCTCGGCATGATCGCGGCCTTCGCGGCGCTCAACGTCGCGCTGGCCTGGCGGTTCCTCGTCATCATCCGCCGATCGACCGCCGGCGCCCCGCCCGTTCAGTACTGACCCTTACGACCCGCCCCGCCACCCGGGCTATCGCCGGGCCGGGGCGGGGAGCGCGGCGACGCGGCCGCGCCGGCGCGGGTCGGCGACGCCGTGCGGCGTGCCGTCGGCGTCCCAGTGGACCGCCTGGCAGGAGCCCATCTCGACCTCCCAGGGGGAGACCGGTGTGATCCGGGCGCCGCGCCGTTCGGCTTCGGCCAGCACGTCCAGGCCCATGGTCGCCTCCACCATCGGCTTCAGCGTCGCCTCCTCCGGGGCGCCGAACAGCGGTTGATGCACCGACTCAAGCGGGTCCATCCCGTGCTCGAGCACGTTGACGGCGTTTTGGAACAGGTTGGTGAAGCAGGAGATGCTCGGTGAGGCGGCCGCGAACACGGGGCGGCCGTTCCGCGTCACCAGCACCGAGGTGCCGACGCCCGGCGGGGCGCCGAGCACGCCGCCGACGAGCGCGCCGGTGGTGTCCGCCAAATCGATCGGGTGGGTGTAGAGCGATACCGGGCGCGCGACGATCACCCCGTCGACCATCAGGCCGGCGCCGAAGGGCACCGACGTGATCGAGTGGCTGCCGTGCGCCACGTTGCCGTCCGCGTCGACCACGACCAGCGCGTTCGTCTCGCTGGGCACCGGGTTGTACGGACGCGGCCGGCCGGACTCGACCTCCGGCCACAGCCGCTCGGCGTGCTCAGGCGCGGCCAGTTCAACAAGCCGTTTCTCCACGGCCGGACCGCTCGCCGTGGCCGCGTCGAGCCCCGCGTGCCAGCACTCCTCGACGATGCGGAGCGCGAGGTAGAGGCTCTCGCCGCGCTTGGCGATGCGGCCGCGGTCCGCGAGCCGGCCGATATGGGCGAGGTTGAGCGCCATCCCCAGCAGCGTGGCGCCGGTGTGCAGCTCGTGGCCGCTCGCCGTCGGCACCGCCCGTACCTCGGCCGTGACGGCGGCGCCCCGGTGGGCGGCCATGTCGCGGAGCGTGATCCGGCCGCCGTTGGCGTGCGCCCGCTCGACATAGCGGCGCGCGAAGTCGCCCTCGTACATGTGACCGGGGCCGTCGGCGGCGATCCGCTCGAGGGTGCCGGCCAGCGCCGGCTGGCGCAGCGTGTCCCCGACGGCGAGCGGATATCCGCCGGGAAACCACACCTCGCGGCCCTCCGGATGCAGGCCGATCGTGCGTCGGTACCCGAACATCTGGTTCGACAGGAGCTGGTCGACGACGAAGCCATCGGTGGCGTGGCCGATCGCCGCTTCGAACAGCTCGGCCCAGCCGCGGCGTCCCCAGCGGCGCCAGGCCGCGTGCGCGCCGCAGACCCAGCCGGGCGCGACGACCGTGCGACCCTGCCGCAGCGCTCCCCGGTCGAAGTCGCCCTCCTCGGCGGCCGGCCGCCCGAACGGCCCGGCGACGGTGTGCGAGCGACGCGTCGCCGCGTCGTAGACGAAGACGTTGAGGCGGCCGCCGATCGTCGTCATCGTCGGCTCGACCACGGCCTGCACCGCGGCGGCGGCCAGGTAGGCGTCCACCGCGTGCCCACCGGCCCGCAGCGCCGCCACCCCCGCCTCGGTCGCCAGCGGGTGCGAGGTGGACACGATCCCGCCCGGCCCGGACGCGTACAGCTCATCGAGTTGCGGACGCGCGGAGCGCATGCCGTGCGGACCGGTCACAGTCGTCCTTCCAGCCGTTCGGCTCCCGGAACAGAGCCGATGAGAGTACGGGTGTAGGGGTGCGTGGGCCGGTCGAGCACCTGCGCGGTCGGCCCCGATTCGACGATCTCGCCCCGGCGGAGCACGTAGATCCGGTCGGTGATCTGGCGCGCGACCGCGAGGTCGTGGGTGACGAACAGGTAGCCGACGCCATGGTCGCGGCGCAGCGACAGCAGCAGGTTGAGGATCTGCGCCTGCACCGAGACGTCGAGCGCCGAGACCACCTCGTCGCAGACGATCAGCCGCGGGTCCGCGGCCAGCGCCCGCGCCACGGCGACGCGCTGCCGTTCGCCGCCCGAAAGCGCGACCGGTTTGCGGGCCGCGTACTCGGCCGGCAGGCCGACCTGTGCGAGCAGCTCGGCGACGCGGCCGCGGTGGTCGGCGCGTCGCACACCGCGCGCGGCCAGGCACTCGCGCAGCGTGGCGCCGATCGTGCGGGCCGGGTTGAGCGTGGAGTAGGGGTCCTGGAAGACCATCTGCACGGTGCGGCGCACCTGCTCGTGCCGGCTGCGCGGCAGCCCGCGGTAGTCGCTCGCGTCGATGCCGTCGATGCGGATCTCGCCGGCGTCCGGCGCCTCCAGGCCGACGATGCTGCGCGCCAGCGTCGTCTTCCCCGAGCCGGACTCGCCGACGAGCCCGACGCTCTCGCCCGCGCCGATCTCGATCGACACGCCCGCCAGCGCCTGGACGGCGCGCTTGCCGCGCTGCCGCTCCCCGTACCGCTTGTACAGGTCGCGCACCTCGACCAGCGCGCCCGAGCGCGCGTCCGGCGCCGGCGCGGCCACGGGATGGCGGGCGGCGTCCCGCAGCGACCGCATCTGTTCGACGATCTCGTCTTCGCGGACGCAGGCGGACGTCCGTCCGGGCGCGACCGTCGTCAGCGGGGGGCGCGCGGCGACGCAGCGCTCCCGGGCCCAGCGGCAGCGGGCCGCGAACGCGCACTGATCGGCGACCTTCTCCGCCGCGGGCACCGACCCCTCGATCGCGTCCAGCCGCTCAAGCCGGCGGTCGCCCGGCGGCTCGGACAGCAGCAGCCCCAGGGTGTACGGGTGGCGCGGGTCCCGGTCGATGGCGGTCGCCGGCCCCTGCTCGAGCAGCGACCCGGCGTACAGCACCGCGACGCGGTCGCAGACCGAGAAGGCCACGCGCAGGTCGTGTGTGATGAGGATCAGCCCCATCCCGCGCGAGCGCTGCAGCCGGCTCAGGTGGTCGAGGATCTCCCGCTGCGTCGTCACGTCGAGCGCCGTCGTGGACTCGTCGGCGATCAAGACCTTCGGATCGCGGGCGATGGCCGCGGCGATCGCCACCCGCTGGCGCATCCCGCCGGACAGCTCGAACGGGTAGGCGCGCGCGACGCCGGGGTCGTCGATCCCGACCTCGGCGAGTCGCCTGACCGCCTCCTCCCGCCGGGCCGCGCGCCGCAGCCGCCGGCCGCCCGGGCCGGTGAGCAACTCGCTGATCTGGTCGCCGCACGGCATCAGCGGGTTCAGCATCGTGAACGGGTCCTGGAAGATCAGCGCGATGTCCGAGCCGCGGACCGCGCGCGTCCCGCCGCGCAGCGGCCGCCCCGCGTAGCGGATGTCGCCATGGGCCGTCACGCCGTCGGGAAGCAGGCCGACCAGCGCGCGAGCGGTCATCGACTTGCCGCTGCCAGACTCGCCGACGATGCCGACCGTCTCACCGACGCTGAGATCGAGCGACAGACCGGCGACGATCGTGCGCTCGCGTCCCGCGACGGAGCCGACGATGCGGAGGTCGCGCACGGTGAGCAGCGCGTGCCCGGTGGCCTCGGGGGTGGCCTGAGGGTTGGCCTGGGGGGTGGCCTCGGGGGAGATGCCGGAGGCGGCATCGGGGTTCGTCATCGGCGTCCTCGGTCGAAGATGCGCTCGTAACACCGGTCGCCGAGCAGGTTCATGCTGGTGGCGAGCAGGACGAGCATCGCCCCGGGCGCCAGCGCGGCGACGGGGTTGGCGTCGATCAGTTGCAGGTTGTCGCTCAGCATCCGGCCCCAGTCCGCTTCGGCCGGGCCGGCGCCGAGGCCGACGAACGACAGCGCCGACAGGGTCACGAGGCTGTAGGCGAAGTTGAGGAAACTGTTGGCGACGATCAGCGGCGCCACGTTGGGCAGGATGTGCCGGAACATGATCGTCCGCTGGGAGAGCCCGACCGTCCGCGCCGCCTCGACGTACGGCAGCGCGCGCTGTTCGAGGGTCGCGCCGCGGATGATGCGCACGTCGACCGGCGCGGTGAGCACCACGAGCAGCCCGACCGCGGCGTAGTAGCCGCCGCCGAGCACGCCGATGAGCGCGATGGCGACCAGCAGGCTGGGCAGCGCGTACATCATGTCCACGCAGCGCATCACGAGCGCGTCGAGCCAGCCGCCGCGGTAGCCGGCGGCGATGCCCATGAGGATGCCGATCAGCGCGGCGCCGGCGACGACAAGCAGCGGCCCGACGAGCGCCGCCCGCGCACCGGCGATCACGCGCGACAGGATGTCCCGCCCGGCGTCGTCCGTGCCGAACAGATGCGCCCCGCTCGGCGGCTGGACGCCCGTCAGCAGGGTCTGCTCACCCGGGTCCTGGGGCGCCAGCAGGGTTCCGGTCGCGGCGCAGGCCGCGATGGCCGCCACCACCAGCAGGCAGCCCAGCATGAGCGGCGACGGGCGGCGGCGCGCCCCGCGCGAGCCCGCCGCGGCGCTCACGCCGCGCTCCCGATGCGGACCCGCGGATCGACCAGCGTGTACAGCAGATCGATCGCCAGATTGACCAGCACGATCACGGTGGCGATCACCATCATGAGGCCCTGAAGCATGGGCAGGTCCTTGTTCTCGACCGCGTCGACCAGCAGCGAGCCCAGGCCTGGCAGCGCGAACGTCACCTCCACCAGCACCGACCCGGTCAGCACGACGGTCAGCACGAGCCCGGCGGCGGTGATCACCGACACCAGCGCGTTGCGCAGCGCGTACCGTACGATCACTCGCCGTTCCGGCACCCCGCGGGCGCGCGCGAACGCCACGTAGTCCTGGTCGAGCGCATGGATCATCGCGGTCCTGGTGAGCTTGAGCACGAGCGCCATCACCGACAGCGCGAGCGCCGCCGCCGGCAGCGTCAGGTGCCACAGGCCGTCGGCGAGGCCCTCGCCGGCGCCGAAGCCCGGGAACCAGCCGAGCGCCACGGAGAACACGTACAGCAGGAAGACCCCGGTGACGAACGCGGGCGCGCTGACGCCCACGACGGCCAGGCCGACGACGCCGCGGTCGAGCACGGTGCGCTTGCGCAGCGCCGCCACGACCCCGAGCGGAACGCCCGTCACCATCGCGAGCGTGAACGCGTAGCCGCCGACGAACAGCGACACGCCGACGCGATCGGCGAGGCTGGCGGACACGCTGCGTCCGGTGCGCGTCGAGTCGCCGAAGTCCAGCAGTACCGCGTCGCGCAGCCAGAGCCAGTACTGCCGCAAGAACGACTCGTCCAGGTGGTATTTCTCGCGCAGCGCGGCGCTCAGCGCGGGCGTCGCCGGCCGCGTCCCGAGCAATGCCTGCTCCGGGCCCCCCGGCGCGAGGTAGAGCAGGGAGAACACCACGAACGACAGCGCGATCAACAGCACCACCAGCGCCGCGATCCGCCGCACCGCGAAGGTGAACCACCGGCCGCTCACCCTCGCGGCGCGCCGCCGTCTCGCGCGCACGCTCGTCCCGCTCACCCGCGGCGGAGGTTTCCGAGCCAGGGCTGGAAGTAGAACAGGCCGTTGAAGCCGTCGTAGGCGAGGCCGTCCTTGACGGCCATCACCTGGTTACCCCAGTACACCGGCAGGTACGGCAGGTCCGTCATCGCGATCTTGAGCGCCTCCATCAGCGGCTCCACGCGGGCCTTGCCGCCGGCGACGCGCTGCTTGGCCAGCGCCGCCTCGAACGCCTTGCTGGAGTATGTCGTCGAGTTGTTGGTGGCCCCCGAGGGGTAGAAGACCTCGAGGTGGTTCGCCGGGTCGGCGTAGTCGGGGGAGTAGAAGCCGATCTGCATCCCCGGAGGCACGTCGGCGCGCTTGTGGGTGAGCCACTGCTGCTTGGGGACTTCCTTGACGTTGAGCGTGATCCCGAGCGGCTTCAGCGTCTCGCCGAGACTCACGAGGACCTTGCCGAGCTCGGGATTGGAGTCGGCGAACTCGACGGTCTGGGTGAAGCCGGAGGCGTGCGCGGACTGCGCCAGCTCCTGCTTGGCCCGGTTGATGTCGAACGGGTACTGGGGCAGCGTGGCGTAGCGGTCGCGCGCCGTCTTCGGGTCCATCACCCCCGACCACTGCTGAGGGGAGACCATCGTCGTGGCCGGCTCGCCCTGCCCGCCGAGAAACGCCTTGATGTAGCCCTGCTTGTCGAGCGCGTAGGCGATCGCGCGGCGCACGTGGATGTCGTTGAAGGGGGGCCGGGTGACGTTCATCGCGATGTAGGCGACCTGCATCCCCGGGGCGGACTGGATCTTCGCGCCGCGGATCCGCGACCAGGCCTTGGTGTCGGCGAGCGGCACGCCGAACGCGCCGTCGATCTCGCCCGACTGCATCGCCAGCCGCCGCGTCTGCGTATCGGTGATCTCGTTAAGGACGCCCTTGGCGACCGCCGGCTTCGGCCCCCAGTAGCCGGGGTGGCGCTCCACGGTCAGGTTGCTCGGGCTCGCGAACGAGGTGACGCGGAACGGGCCGGTGCCCATGACGTTGACCTTGGGGCCGGCCACGCCGAGCTGATCGCCCAGGGGGGCGGCGAACGCCTTCGAGTGGATGTGGCTGAAGACCAGGATGTAGGGGAGGAAGGGGTCCGGCTCGGACAGCGTGATCGTCACCTCGCCGGGGCCGCTGGCCTTGACCGACTTCACCTTGCCGAAGTAGCCGGCCAGGATGGAGGTGGACTTCTCGCCGACGTGCCGATTGAGCGAGTAGACGACGTCATCGGGTGTGAGCGGGCTGCCGTCCCAAAAGCGCACGCCGTCGCGCAGCCGGAAGACCCAGGTCAGCGGGTCCGGCTGCTGGTGGGAGATGGCGAGCCCCGGCTGGAGGCTCAGGTCGTTGCCGCTTTTGAGCAGCCCTTCGAGCGCGAGCGACTGCACCGTGATGGACACCAGGTCGAACGAGTTGGCGATGTCCAGGCTGCTCACCGTCGAGCCGAGCGGCCATTTCGCCGACGCGATGGTCGTGTCGACGCGGTCGTTCCCCCCGGAGCGCGAGCCCGCCGACGGCGAGCCGTCCCATCACCGCCCGGCGGCTGAGCCCGTCGGGCGCCGGGCCATGGACCCCGCCGCCACCACCGTCATGGTGCTCCATTCCTCTCCCCCTCCTCCTGTCACCGGGACCTTTGACGTGCTGGTTAGCACGGAATGCATAGTTTTACTGATAGATCCGCTTTATCTAACTAAGCACCGCAGCTAAGCACTGCTGATTCACCGTGTCAAGGGGGTCGAGGGCGGCGAAACGCAAGCTCGCGGGGGGTCTTGCGGGCGCGGTTCACCGTCCCGCCGCGGCGGCCCGACGGACAGGACTTTCCCGAGCGTCCTACGCGCGGTCTCGGACGAGGTCGATGAGCCGGGCGAGCACGCGGTCGCCGCCGTCGACGCGCACGCCGTCATGCTGGTACTCGTTCGTGATCCACGGCCGGAGGTTGCCGATCGTCCGCGCCGTCTCCTCGGCGAAGCGGCGCTCGACGTGCATGTCGTCGACGTAGATCGCCGCGGCGGTCGGCACCGTGTTCGCCCGCAGCCGCTCGGCGTCGTAC
>CALAED010000090.1 GCA_937891035.1 uncultured Thermomonosporaceae bacterium
GTGAAGGCCCTGGCCCGGCCGACGCTGCGGCACCGGGTGCAGTTGCGGCCGGAGGCCGAGCTCGAGGGCGCGACCGCGGACGGCGTGCTGGAAGGCGTGCTCACCACCGTCCCCGCCCCCGCCTGAGATGGCGCTGACCGGGCGTACGGGCCTGCTCGCGGCACTGGGATCGGTTGTGATGATCTTTGTGCCGAGCTGGGCCGCCCTGTTCGCCGTCGAGGGCCTGCTGCTCGCGGGTGTCGCCGTGGATCTCGCCCGTGCGGGGAACATCCGGCGGCTTACCTTGCACCGCTCGGGCGACACGAACGTACGGCTCGGCGAGGCGGCCGAGATCAGTTTGATCGTTGAGAACCTCGGCGGGCGCCCGGTGCGGGCCCGGATACGCGATGTGTGGCCGCCCAGCGCCGCCGCCGCTCCGCGCTCGGTGAAGCTGACCGTACCGCCCGGGGAGCGGCGCCGGGTCGCCATGCGGCTGACCCCCACCCGCCGCGGTGACCGTAAGGCCGTGACCACGACCGTCCGGTCGTACGGCCCGCTCGGGCTGGCCGCGCGACAGCTCTCCCGGCCGGCGCCGTGGACGCTGCGGGTGCTGCCCGCCTTCCCCTCCCGCCGCCACCTGCCCGGCAAGCTGGCGCGGCTGCGCGAGCTGACCGGCCAGCACGTCGCGCTGATCCGGGGGCAGGGCACCGAGTTCGACTCGCTGCGGGAGTACGTGGACGGCGACGACGTGCGGTCCATCGACTGGCGGGCCACCGCACGCCGCGCCGACGTGGTGGTACGAACCTGGCGCCCGGAGCGCGACCGGCGCATCCTCCTCGTGCTCGACACCGGGCGGACCGCCGCCGGCCGGGTCGGCGACATCCCGCGGCTCGACTGCTCGATGGACGCCGCGCTGCTGCTCGCCGCGCTGGCCTCCCGGGCGGGTGACCGCGTCGACATGCTGGCGTACGACCGGCGGGTGCGGGCCCGGGTGGAAGGGGTGGCCCGCACCGATGTGCTGCCCGCCATGGTGCAGGCGATGGCACCGCTGGAGCCGGAGCTCATCGAGTCGGATGCCGCCGGGATGATCTCGACGATCATGGCGCGGGTCCGGCAGCGCTGCCTGGTCGTCCTGCTCACCGAGCTCAACCCGGCCGCGATCGAGGAAGGCCTGATGCCGCTGCTGCCCCGGCTCACCGCGCGGCACCTGCTGATGCTCGCCGCGGTGTCCGACCCACGCGTCACCGAGATGGCCGCCGCCCGCGGCGACCTGACCGCGGTGTACGAGGCGGCCGCGGCCGAGCGCGCCACCGCAGAACGCCGTCGCCTCACCACTGAGCTGCGCAAGCACGGCGTCGAGGTGGTCGACGCTCCCCCGGACGACATTGCCCCCGCCCTCGCCGACGCCTACCTCGCCCTCAAAGCCGCCGGCCGTCTGTGACAAGCGCTGTAACAAACCGTACGTGTACGACTACACGCTTGCCGTACGCTAGGTGTATGGCGCAGCCTCTTGTCGTGGATGAGTACGAGGATCCCATCATCGAACTTGACGACCAGCAACGGGCCGATCTAAGTCTGGTGGCTGACCATAGAATCTACCGGGTCCATCGCGAGCCGAACGGGACCATCGTGCTGCACCCCGAACCCAGCGACGAGGAACTGGAAGCCCGTTACCTGGCCAACCAGGAGCTTGTCACCCGCATCGAACGCGCCATGGCAAATCCGGAGAGTATGCGTCCGCGTCCGGAGCGTAAACGCTAATCTCTCCGGGTGGCATCCCTCCACTTCACCCCTGACGCGAACGACGGCTACCAGAAAATCTGCACCGACCCCGCGCTGGAGTTTCTCTGGGCGCGCATCGACGAAATCTTGGATCTTCTAGAGAAGGATCCAGGGGACGCGCGAGTTCGAAAACACCGGTTTCACCAGGCAAACCTCTGGGCTGTTTACGTCACGCATCGGAACGAGCGTTGGGCCGTGCTCTGGCGGGCCGACCGGCACAACCCCGGCGATGTAGCCGTTGCGTACATCGGACCCGCAACATTCGTCTGATCAGCCGGTGGTGGGGGCGAGGTCGGGGCGGAGGAGGGCGTCGCCGGTTTCGCCTGCCTTGACGGCTTTGCGGCCAAGGACGATGACGTACGTCAGGAAGGCGGCCTCGGCGACGACGCCGATGCCGATGCGCAGCCAAGTGGTGTGCACGTGGCCGGTGACGAAGCCTT
>CALAED010000091.1 GCA_937891035.1 uncultured Thermomonosporaceae bacterium
GCTGGTTAAGGTTTGGGCGCCCGCCTCGCCGATGGCGCCGAGGCCGTACGAACTCCTGACGCGTGACTTGGAGACCTGCGGTGGAAAATGCTGCGCATGACGGCCCTTTCGTCATCGATCCGACCGGCAGCGACATCCACGGTGAGGCCGCCCGGATCCGCGCGCGCGGGACCGCGACGCGGGTCCGGCTCCCGGGCGATGTGGAGGCGTGGGGGGTGAACGACTTATCCCTGCTGAGGCTGCTGCTCACCGACCCTCGCGTCTCCAAGGACCCTCGACAGCACTGGCCGGCATGGATCAATGGCGAGATCTCCCCGGAATGGCCCCTGTTCGCGTGGATGGCCGTGAACAACATGCTCACCGCCTACGGCGCGGAGCATCGGCGGCTGCGGCGGCTCATCTCCAGTGCCTTCACCGTGCGCCGGACCGCCGCGCTGCGCCCTCGCATCGAGAAGATCGTGACCGAGCTCCTCGACGGCTTCGAGGTCCTCGCGCCCGGCCCCCTGGACCTGCGCGAGAAGTACGCCTACCCGTTGCCCATCGCAGTGATCTGCGAGCTGTTCGGCATCGACGACGAGGCGGCCAGCGATGAGATGCGCCACCACGTCAGCGTCTTCTTCAACACGTCCGCCGAGCCCCACGAGATCGCCGCGGCCTACCCGCGCATGCGGGAACTATTGGCCGCCCTCATCGCCGATAAGCGGAAGAATCCCGGCGACGACCTATCCTCCGCCTTGATCGCCGCCCGCGACGACGACTCTCGGCTTTCCGAAGAGGAACTCATCGGCACCCTGATGCTGTTCATCAGCGCGGGTCACGAGACCACCGTCAACCTTCTCGACAACGCGATCTACAACCTCCTCACTCGCCCCGATCAGCTGGCGCTGATTCGTGCCGGACGGGCCGGCTGGGACGACGTGATCGAGGAGACGCTGCGCGCCGAATCCCCGATCGCCAATCTTCCCCTGCGCTTCGTGGTCGAGGACATCACCCTCGATGACGGCGTCGTTCTCCGCAGCGGCGACGCGATCCTCGGTTGCTACGCCGCCGCCGGACGCGACCCGCTCGTGCATGGCCACGACGCCGACCGCTTCGATGTCACCCGCGCCAACAAGGAACACATCGCCTTCGGCTACGGCGTCCATCACTGCCTCGGCGCGCCGCTCGCCCGCCTGGAGGCGTCCGTCGCGCTGCCCGCACTGTTCGACCGCTACCCAGGCCTGACGCTCGCCGCCGAACCCGGCGACCTCCAACCGCTCGGCTCCTTCATATCCAACGGCCACCGCTTCCTCCCCGCGCGCCTCGCGGCCGAGTAACCGACCATCGAGATCGGGTGCCGGGAGCATCGCGGTAAGTGAGACGTGCGGCTCGTCCCGGCGCGATATTCGGTTTGGCTCGCCGCCGGGGGGCCGTAGGATCGCCTGATGATGTCCGACACCCTGGTGCACCTGCATGGTGTGCCCGTGCTCGATTGCGCGCCGGACGGCGCGCAGCTGCGCGGCACCGGCGACGTTCTCGATGTGATCGGCAACGCGATCGGGCATGGTGCCGAGCTGGTTTTGCTGCCGGTGCAACGGCTGACGGACGACTTCTTCACGCTCCGCACCGGACTCGCGGGAGAGATCGTCCAGAAGTTCGCGAACTACCGGATCCGCCTGGCGGTCGTCGGTGACATCTCTCCTCATGTGGCGAAGAGTTCGGCGCTGAGCGCCTTCGTGTCGGAGTCAAGCCGAGGCGGCCAGCTGTGGTTCGTTCCGACAAAGGACGATCTCGCCGAGCGGCTGCGGCAGCAGCGCCGCCCGGCCACCTGAACCGGCCGGACCACGCCACGATCGAGCGCAACTGGCGTCCCGCATCCCCGACACGTTGCCCCAGGGCGCGGAGGCGACGGGAATCTTCTTGATCTCCTTGTCGAGCTGCGCCGACTTGGTCACCGGCCCGATGTACGCGAGCGTGGCCATTCGATCGGTGGCCCCTCGGGTTGCTGAGCGCTCACCGCCGAATGATCTCGTCGGCCAAAGTTTGGGCCGGGCGGCTCAGCGCTTGACGCCGACGGCTCCGTAGGCGCCTGCGCCGATGCGGTCGGCCGGCTTTTCGTCGGGTCGCCAGTCGAAGACCTTCACCAGGCCCGGCTCGACTAGGTCGAAGCCCTCGAAGAAGGTCGCGATCTGGGCGCCGGTGCGCGGAGTGAACGGCGTGGGGCCCTTGTTGTACGCGCGGGCGCTGGCGCCCACAGCCTCGGGGTCGAAGTCGGCGGTCACGTGCGAGATCGCCAGGTAACTGCCGCTTGGCAGCGGGTCGGTGAACCGCTTGACAAGGCCGAACGGGTCGTCGGTGTCCTTGATGAACATCAAGGTGCCGACGATGATCAGGCCGACCTGCTGAGTGAAGTCGATGGTGGCGAGGGTGTCCGGGTGCTTGAGGATCGTGTCGGGCTCGCGCAGGTCGGCCTCGATGTAGACGGTCTTGCCCTCGGGGCTGCCGCGCAGCAGGGCCCGCGCATGCGTCATCACGATCGGGTCGTTGTCCACGTACACGACCCGAGCGTCGGGGGCGACGGACTGGGCGACCTCGTGCACGTTGCCCTGGGTGGGGATGCCGGTGCCGATGTCGAGGAACTGCCGGACCCCCTGCTCGGCGATGAACCGGACCGCCCGGCCGAGGAACGCGCGGTTGTCGCGGGCGCCCTGCTGCACGCCCGGTGCCGCCGCCGTGGTGGCGGTGGCCACCTGACGGTCGACCTCGAAGTTGTCCTTGCCGCCGAGCCAGTAGTCATACACCCGGGCAGGGTGCGGTACGGACGTGTCGATCTTCGCGGACGCGCGGCTGTGCTCCGTCCATGGAAGCGGATTCTTGCGCTCGCCCATGGGCCAACACCCCCGGTTACGTGCGGGAAACACCACAATGTTGACGCGATGGTAGCCCAGGAATGAACGTTTCGGCGTGATCTTTTATCCGCCGGCTCCGCCGAAAATATCGTCCAGGTCGTAGGCAACCGGCCGATCGAGCTGTTCGTACGTGCAGGATCGCGGTGTGCGGTCGGGCCGCCAGCGCCGGAAGCGCGCGGTGTGCCTGATGCGGTCGCCCTCCATGCCCTCGTAGGCGACCTCGCAGACCAGATCGGGGCGCAGCGCCACCCACGACAGGTCCTTTTTGCCCGTCCAGCGGGACACCGCGCCGGGCATCCGGTCGGCCGTCGCCTCGTCTTGGCGAGCCCACCCCTCCCACGGATGTCCGGTGAGGTCTTCCACGCGGTAGGGTCGCAGCTCCTCGACCAGCTCGGCGCGGCGCTTCATCGAGAACGACGCCGCGACCCCGACGTGCTGCAGCGCTCCAGAGTCGTTGTAGAGCCCCAGCAGCAGCGACCCGACGATCGGCCCCGACTTGTGCCAGCGGAAGCCGGCGACCACGCAGTCGGCCGTGCGTTCGTGCTTGACCTTGAACATCAGCCGCTTGTCCGGCACGTACCCGACCGTGCGCGGCTTGGCGATGACGCCGTCGAGGCCGGCGCCCTCGAACTCATCGAACCACCGCAGCGCCGTGTCGTAGGAGTCGGTCGCGATCGTGACGTGGATCGGCGGCCGGGCGCCGGTCAGCATGTCGACCAGGCGCCTCCTGCGCTCGCCGAACGGGGTGTCCATCAGCGACTCGTCGCCCACCGCCAACAGGTCGAAGGCGACGAACGAGGCCGGCAGGTGCTCGGCTAGCAGCTTGATCCGCGACTCGGCCGGATGAATGCGCTGCGACAAGGAGTCGAAGTCCAGCACCTGGCCCTTGCGCACCACGATCTCCCCGTCGACCACGCAGCGCTCCGGCAGTTCGCCGCGCACCGCGTCGACCAGCTCGGGAAAGTAGCGGGTCAGTGGCCGCTCGCCCCGGCTGGACAACTCGACCTCGTCGCCGTCGCGGAAGACGATGCAGCGAAAACCGTCCCACTTCGGCTCATACAGCATCCCGCCCTCGAACTGCGCGCCCGTGGGCATCTCCTTGACCGGCTTGGCCAGCATGGGGGCCAGTGGCGGGTTGATCGGCAGGTCCATGTCGCCCATCCTGCCACCCGGGACCGACGAAACCCCAGGTCACGCCCCGTAATGGGTCATGTGCCCGAAGGCGTCGGCCCCGCCCCTTGCGCGTTTTTGGCGACGTACCGAAGGAAGAGGTGATCCTCGCCGGTGAGCACGTGCGCGAGCCCGAAATGGCCCGGCTCGGGCAGCGGCGTCCCGTTGAGGATGCGCGCGGCGTCCCCGGCGAGCAGGACGGGGCTGAGCGTCAGGCACAGCTCGTCGAGCAGCCCGGCCGCGGCGACCTGCGCGAGCAGGATGGGCCCGCCCTCGCACAGCAGCCGCCGGTGGCCGCGCGCGATCAGCGCGTCGACGGCGGCCCGGATGTCAACGTCTTCGCGGCCGGCCACGATGACCTCTGCCCTGGCCTCCGCCGCCTTGCGCTGGCTGGCCGGCGCCGCCTCCGTCGTGAGCACGATGGTCCGCTCGCTCGCCGCCGTGAAGATCGGCGCGTCGAAGTCGAGGTTGAGGGCGCGCGAGACGACGGCGAGCGGCGGCACGGGGGCCCGCCCCGCGCGCAGCTCGTCCCACTCCGGCCGGGGCCGCACCGGGCCGTACCCTTCGACGCGGACCGTGCCGGCGCCGACGATCACCACGTCCGCGAGCCCGCGCAGCAACTGGAACAGCTCGCGGTCGCGCTCGTCGCCCAGCGGCCCGGTGCGGTCGCCCCACCAGGCAGATCCGTCGAGGCTGGCGATCATGTTGGCGCGCAGCCACGGGCGATCGGTGGGATAGGCGTACGCCGCGGCGAGATCCACATCGGCGAAGGAACGCGACCGGTGAGGCATGGGCCCAACCTATCGTCGAGCGTCCGCCGCATCGATCGCCGCCCACACGCCCTTGGAGCCCGGATGGTCACGGAATGCGGCGGTTCGGACACCCAGGAGAGTGACGTCTTCGCAACACCCGTGTTGGGGCGGTCCCGAGATCGCCGCCGGTAGGGGAAAATCAAACCTCATCGTGACCACGAGTCCAGGCGAGGAGTGGGGCCATGCCCGAGGTTTGGCCTGGCGAACCGTACCCGCTGGGCGCCACCTGGGACGGCACCGGAACGAACTTCGCGTTGTTCTCCGAGGTGGCGCAGCGGGTAGAGCTGTGCCTATTCGACGACGAGGGCGTGCAGACCAGCTACTTTCTGCCCGAGGCCGACGCGTTCGTCTGGCACGGCTACCTGCCGGGCATCGGCCCCGGTCAGCGGTACGGCTATCGCGTGCACGGGCCATACGATCCCGCCCGGGGGCACCGGTGCAACCCGGCGAAGCTGCTGCTCGACCCGTACGCCAAGGCGATCGAGGGCGATCTGCGCTGGCACGAGGCGGTCTTCTCCTACCGGTTCGCCGACCCCTCCCGGCTGAACACCGACGACAGCGCGCCCTATCTGCCGAAGAACGTCGTCATCAATCCGTTCTTCGACTGGACCGACGATCGCCCGCCGCGCGTCCCGTACCACGAGACGGTGATCTATGAGGCCCATGTGAAGGGCCTCACGATCGACCATCCCGACATCCCGCCCGAGCAGCGCGGTACGTACGCGGGCCTGGCTCACCCGGTAATGGTCGACTACTTCCGCGACCTCGGGGTGACCGCGGTCGAGTTGATGCCGGTCCATCAGTTCGTGCCCGAGCACGCCCTGGTCGCGCGCGGCCTGTCGAACTACTGGGGTTACAACACGATCGGCTTCCTCGCTCCGCACAACGCTTACTCGGCCTCCGGCCAGCGCGGTGAACAGGTGCTCGAGTTCAAGGCGATGGTACGCACGCTGCACGAGGCCGGCATCGAGGTGATCCTCGACGTCGTCTACAACCACACGGCCGAAGGCGACCACCTCGGCCCGACCCTGTCGTTTCGCGGCATCGACAACGCGGCCTACTATCGGCTGCGCGACGACGACCGGCGCTACCACCTCGACTACACCGGCTGTGGCAACAGCCTGAACGTACGGCACCCGCACTCGCTGCAGCTGATCATGGATTCGCTGCGCTACTGGGTGCTGGAGATGCACGTCGACGGGTTCCGCTTCGACCTCGCCGCGGCGCTGGCACGCGAACTACACGACGTGGAGCGGTTGTCGGCGTTCTTCGACCTGGTCCAGCAGGACCCGGTGGTCTCCCAGGTCAAGCTGATCGCCGAGCCGTGGGACGTGGGCGAGGGCGGCTACCAGGTCGGCAACTTCCCGCCGCTGTGGACGGAGTGGAACGGCCAGTACCGCGACACCGTCCGGGACTTTTGGCGCGGTCGCCCGGCCACCATGCCCGACTTCGCGTCCCGGCTGACCGGATCCAGCGACCTCT
>CALAED010000092.1 GCA_937891035.1 uncultured Thermomonosporaceae bacterium
GCGGCTTTCGCTTTGCGTGCCCACTTAACGCCCACTTAATGACTCCCTCCCGAGCACCTCGGCGGCACGGGCGGACGCCACCCCGCGGCCCATTTACACGTCCTGAGTCATCGACGGCTTCGGTGGCCGAGGTGATCGGCGATCGCCCGCGCGGACAGGCCAGCGTCGTCGAGCTGGGTCGCCACCGCCTTCCCCGAACGTGTGCGTCGTCACCCACCCGTACGCCTCCTCGTCGATCAGGGGTCGGCACCGCCCGAATGTCCCGGTTGGCGTTGCTCGAGTATCCGCACGCCTCTGGAGGCCGAGGGGATCGGCGGGTTCGTCGACGACGGGGACCGGGTGGCGGTCGATGTCGCCGCCGGTACCTTCGCCACCTGACGACGGGCCTGCACCGGAAGCGTGGCGCCGCCGACCCTTCCTTCCTGGACATGCTCGCGGCCGGCGGACTGATCAAGTTGGCCGCGAGCCATCCCGAGATGTTCGACCCGGAACGAGCTGACCCGCCCGATCCCGGTCGTGAGGCCGGCCGAGAGCGCAATCAGCCCGGCCCAGCCGGTCGACTTCGGGAGCGCCCTGCCAGCCTCGCTGAGTAAGGCTGACCCGTCGTGCGCTCGCCGAACTGCTCCGCACCCTGTTCGTAGGCTTCGAGCCCGACTCGGCACCGTAAACAATGCCGAGTCGGGGCCATGACGGTTACTGGATGCGGATGCTCAGCGCGTAGGCGGTGATAGTCGCTGGGTCGGGGACTAGGTGGTCCTTGCCGGCCGCGGTGAAGTACTGGTTGCGGTCCGTTGTGGGTTGCAGGCTCCAGAGCATGTTGCCGCTACCGTTGTAGTCGATGTCGCCGCCGCCACCGGTGAGAACGTAACCGTTTGGCACGGTCGCGGTCGCCCGCGGATGCGGTGTCTGGGCACCTTCGGAATGGGTGACATACCCGAGTACCTCGCCGACCGGTAGGAATCTCTTGATACCGATCACGTACGTCGTCAGGTTCGCCGGGTCGGCCTCCAGATGGTCCTTCGAGCGTGCTTTCCACGTGGTAGGTGCGGATGGGAACGATGCGGTGGCCATGTTCCCCGAACCGCCATAGTCGACCTTGAATCCGCCGCCGACCATGACGTAGTCGTTGGAGGGAAGCCCGACGGACTTCTCCGGATGCGGAGCGGTGCCGCTGTCGCCGTGGTCGGTCCCGACATACCGCAACAGCTCGTCCCGGCTCATGCCCTTGACCTTGAGTCCGATCACATAGGTCGTCAGGATGTGCGGGTTGGTCGCCACATGATCCTTCGAGCTGACGACCCATCCGCTCAGATCGGCGTTGGGATACGACGCGGTCAGCAGCGCGCCGGGTGGGCCCTCCGTGGCGGTCCCGCCACCACCGATGGCGACCATGTCCGGGTCCGGAAGCATGACCGTATCGTCGTTCCAGTGCTGCTGCGCCGGGCTACCCACAAGGCTGAACACCGACACGGTCAGCTTGTCGGACGCGTCGTGGAACTCGTTGACCCTCACTCCGACCCCGTCGGCACTCGCGTTGTTGACGACCAGTCCGACTAGCAGGCTCGTCGCGCCGATCAGTGTCAGAAACCTTCTTGACCATCGAACGCCAGTAGCGCTCGTTCCATTGCGATCCATCTCGCAATAGTTACGTTGTGTGTGTCTCTAGATACATAGAGTGGCCAAATGTGGACACCCCGAAAACGCCAGCTTCGAGACCATTGCCCCAATTCAAGTCGCTTACTGCTTCCACCTCTATCAGAACCTCTCCGATGCGGCCGACAAAGACTGTCACCGCCTGCCGTGCTGTCCTGTGCGAAACTGAGGACGAAGCTCCTGCTCCCGAAGCTGATGGCCGTGCTTGTGCTACCCGCTGTCTAGCATTCTTGGGAGCATCCAGTCGCGGCGCGCGCAAGACCGACCTGGCCACAGCCGGGGTTCCGCTGCCGGGCCCGGACGTGGACGGATACGCCGCCCGCAATCCATGGGCGGACCGCTACCAGCATGCGTTTGACTACTCGTCGCTACCGAGTACGGCCAGCGACGAGGCGCTGAACCCCGACCGCCGAGGATGCCGTCACGATCCGCATGACGATCGCCTCGATTTGACGCCGGCTCAGCGACCGGCCGCAGGCCGCCAGCGCCGACTTCCGCTGGCTCTGGGCCGAACACGAGGTGGCGGTCCGGCGCGCCGACCGCAAGACCTTCGTGCACCCGCGGGGTAGGCCACCTGATCATGGACTGCGAGACCCTGGTCCCCCGACCAGGGCCAGCAGCTGCTAGGGCCCGGCGGACGCCGAAACCGCGACCGGCTGGAACTGCTGAAGGTACTCGGCACCGAGGAATCCCCCGCGAGGCAAACAGGGACGCCCGTACAGTGAAACGGGCGACCATCGACACCGGCCAATATCCGGCTGTCCGGTCGGCGCAACCCGCCTCAGACGGTAAGGGCGTCATCCGCGCCCGCCGATCATCCTGAGTGCCGGACACTCCATGTACGACCGTCGGTTGTGCTTCTCACGTGCCCGACGGCCGCGGTTGTTCCGGCGGGACCGAACTCTCCGCGAGCGCCATCCAGCGATCGAGGTCGGCCTGCGTGAACTCGCGCCACTCCGGAATGTCGGGTAGCTGGCGGAGCAAGTCGAATGCCGCTGCGATTCGCTGCCCGCGAAGCACCGGTGAGTGGCAGCCGGCGATGGTCTCCACGTCAAGTCGCTGGAAATCGTCCACCACCGCGTGGAACTTCTGGCGGTCCAGCAGTGCGACCCAGGGTGAGACCAGGCGCCCGCCGAAGAATTGGCCGTCGCGGAATTCGTCGGCGGACAGGTCGTCGATTTCGGGTACGGGAGTGGCCACGTTCGTCGCGAAGGTGTCGACCGACCACGCGATATTGGTCTTGGTGTCGAAGAGGGCGCGGGTTGTCGGGTTGTCGTACAGCGGCGGCCGTTTGGCGACCAGCGTGCGGTCGCCGACGTCAATGGTGTCGCCGTCGATCATGAAGCGGCACCGGTTGACGGGCGTGTCCCACTCCTCGGCCATGCGCCCGATCGAGAACCATGTGGTGAGTAGTGTCGCGTTCGGGCATTGTGCGAGGACCGCCAAAAGGTTGCCGGCGTGGTCGCGGTCGTCGTGGGTGAGGAAGATCCACCGCACGTCCAGCGGATCCACCACGGACCAGGCGGCTTCCAGCCACTGGGCCCGCACCGCAGGCGCCCCGGTGTCCACGAGCACCGGCTCCGCCCCGCGGATCACCATCGAATTCATGGGAAAATGCCCGACCGGCGGGGCTTCCAGAGCCCACGGGATGATGAACGTCTCCTCGGCGATCCGGTACGGTCGCAGGAGCTCGAATGTCTCTATGGTTTGCATCTTTGCTTCCCCCTCGAGCGGAGCCCCGTCGCAGCGCCGCTTCAGATCCAGTCCAGTCGCTCGGAAAACCCAACGTCAAGAGCGCTGCCGTGCCCCTCACAGAATTGAAAGGTTCTTGAAGCCCCGTTGAGGTCGGATGATGATCACCTCTCGCCGGGCGCGAGTAC
>CALAED010000093.1 GCA_937891035.1 uncultured Thermomonosporaceae bacterium
CCGTGGTGCCGCGCCAGAGCATCATGCCATTCCAGGCGGGCGGCCCGTCGTGGGGATAGAACGTACGACGCACCGTCGAATGGATGCCGTCGGCCCCGATCAGGACATCGCCGCGCACCGTCACCTGGTCGGCCGAATCGTCCCGCTCCACGAACGTCGCGACCACGCCATCGTCGTCCTGGGTGAACTCTTTGAGCCGATGAGCGGTATGAATCTTGTCCGCCCCGATCCGCTCGCACAGCGCGGCATGAAGCACCCCCTGCAACCGGCCACGGTGAATGGAGAACTGTGGAACGTCATAGCCGGCGGCGATGCCGCGCGGCTCCCGCCAGATCTCCTGGCCGAGCCGGTTGACATAGATCAATTCATGGGTGCGAACCGCCACCCGGTCGAGCGCGTCGAGCAGGCCGAGATCCACCAGTTCCTTGATCGCGTGCGGGAGGATATTGATGCCGACGCCGAGCTCGTGGATCCCTCGCGACTGCTCGAACACCTCGCACTCGATCCCGGCCGCGTGCAGGCTTAACGCGGTCGTCAGCCCGCCGATGCCGCCGCCGACCACGAGCACTTTCACAACCGCCGACCTCCCTGACCTGTCAAGATCCAAGAGCCATATCGGCCGCCGCCACCGCGTCCCGCCGAAATGAGCCTATCCAAGAGTCATGTTGCGGTGGCGGGGTTGAGCACGCGGGCCAGGAACGCCCGGGTGCGCTCATGCGACGGGTCGCCGATCACCTGCGCGGGCGGGCCCTGTTCGACGATGACGCCCTCATCCATGAAGACGACCTGGTCGGCGACCTCGCGGGCGAAGCTCATCTCGTGGGTGACGACGAGCATGGTCATCCCGTCCATCGCCAGCCCGCGCATCACGCCGAGCACGTCCCCGACCAACTCGGGGTCGAGGGCGGACGTCGGCTCGTCGAACAGCATGACCTCCGGACCCATGGCGAGCGCGCGGGCGATGGCGACGCGCTGCTGCTGTCCGCCGGACAGTTGGGCGGGATAGGCCGCGGCCTTGTCGCCGAGCCCCACCCTGTCGAGGTTCTCCCGTGCGATCCGCCCGGCCTCCCGCCTGGGCCGGCGGAGCACTTTGCGCTGCGCGATCGCCACGTTGTCCAGGGCGGACAGGTGCGGGAACAGGTTGAACTGCTGGAACACCATGCCGATACGGCGCCGTACGGCGTCGATGTCGCACTCGGGGTCGGTCACCTCCGTACCCCCGATGAGGACGCGCCCGGTGGTGGGTTGCTCCAGCAGGTTCACGCAGCGCAACAGCGTCGATTTGCCCGACCCGGACGGCCCGATGACGCAGACGACCGCGCCGGCCGCGATCTCGAGGTCGATGCCGCGAAGCACGTCGAGTGATCCGAACGCCTTGTGCAGGCCGTGAATCTCGATCATCGTCACCGCTGTCCCCTTCGCTGCCGTGCATCCAGCCGCCGGACGAGATAGCCAAGCGGGATCGTGATCAGCAGATAGCACAATCCGGCGACCACGATCGGTGTCGTGTTGCCCACCTGACCGGTGAGGTCGCGGCCGAACTTGGTCAGCTCGCGCTGTTCCAGGGTCACCGCGAGGAAGAGCACCAGCGACGAGTCCTTGAACAGCAAGATCATCTCGTTCGTGAGCGGGGGGATGATGATGCGGAACGCCTGCGGGATGATGATCGATCGCATCGCCCTGCCGTACGACATGCCGAGCGACCGGGCGGCCTCCATCTGCCCTCGGGGCACCGCCTCGATGCCCGCCCTGATCGTCTCGGCCATGTATCCCGCCGCGACCATGCCGAGCGCGAGGGTGATCTGGCCGACGACCCCGCCGGGGATCTCGATGGCGAACGCGAACGGGATGCCGAAGCCGACGAAGATGATGATCAGCAGCGCGGGCAGGCCGCGGAAGACCTCGACGAAGGCCATCGCGAACCATCGGTACGGCGGCACGGAAGACAGCCGCAGCATGGCGATCACCATGCCGACGGCCAGGCCGAACGCGTACGCGAGCAGGGTGTAGAGAACCGTGTTGCGCAGCCCGACCGTGATGATGTCGGGGAAGAGCTGCCGGGCGACGTCCCAGTTCGCCAGGTTCTGGCGGACCGTGTCCCAGTCGGCGAGCAGCACGACGGCCAGGACCACCGCGAGGAAGACGGCGTATTCCCCGCCCAGGACGAGTCGGTGCCGCTGCCGCCGGGTCAGCGTGCGCCGGGGCGGCGCTTCGGTCGTCTCGGACACGCTCACAGCTGATCAGCTCGGCAGGCAGTTCTGGCAGGGGCCGATCCATTTCTCATAGATCTTCTTGTACGTTCCGTCCTGCACGGCCTGAGTGATCGCCTCGTTGATCATCCCCAGCAGCTTGGCGTTGCCGCCCTTCTTCACGGCGAAGCCGTACTGCTCCCCGGTGTCGAGGTTGGCGACGAGCGCGAACTTGGCGTTCGCGGGGTCCTTCAGCCAGCCCTGGACGACCGGATAGTCCTGAACGATCACATCCACCTGGCCGGTGCGCAGACCGTCGAGCTCGGCGGCGGAGTTGTCGAACGACTGCGGATTGAGGCCCTTGCCGCGCACGTAGTCCTCACCGGTCGTCGAGCCCTGGGAGCCGATCTTGAGCTTCTTGGTCTTGACGTCGTCGAGCGAGGTGATCCCGCTGCCCTTCTCGGCCATCAGGGCCTGCGTGGCGTTGAAGTATGGCTTGGAGAAGTCGAGGAACTTCGCCCGGTCGGGCTTGATCGTCATCCCGGCGGCCGCCACGTCGCACTTGCCGGCGTTGAGGGCGGCGCCGCCCTTGATCGTCTCGAAGGACGTGTCGACGATCTTCTGGGTGACGCCGAGCTTCTTGGCGACCAGATCGATCATGTCGACGTCGAAGCCGACGATCTTGCCGCCCTGGGTGGACTGGAACGGGGGGTAGGGCAGGTGCGTGCAGGTCGTGAGCCGACCTTGCTCCACCAGGTTGGCGCCTTGAACGGTCGCGCCCGTACCCCCGCCGCCACAGGCGGTGAGGAGCAGGGCGGCCGTGCAGAGCCCGGCCATGGCGGCGACGCGGCGACGCAGGAACACAGATTCCTCCACTTCCACTTCTCCGATAAATGCTCAGACAGTGCCATATAAGAACATCACCGGAGGATCCCCCGAAGTCACGGATTTACTACGTCTGCGCTTGCGTCATCCGAAGCGTCAGTGTGGCACTCCGTTACGTCGGCGGCCAGCTTCGCCTCGGCGACGACCGTTGGGCCGGTGAGCCGGCCGCCGTGACGAGCCACTGAGCCGGTGAAGATCCTGCTCTGTCCGGATGCGGCCGCCGAGACGCTATTTCGGCGGTCAACCAGGTTCTCATGCTTGGCGTCCTGATTGTACGAGTTATTTGATTTGCGCGAAGGGGGTACCACAATGCGCAGATTGCTTGGGGGATTGCTGGCTCTTGGAGTCACCTTCGTTCTCGCCGGGGCGCTCGGTACGGCCGCGTCGGCCGCCGACTGTGTGACGAACTGGGGATCGTTGGCCAAGGGCTCACTGGCCGCTCACTCCGAGGGGCCGCTCAACGCCGTCCGCACCGGCCGGCAGGACTGCTACGACCGGCTGGTGCTCGACGTCGCCGGGACCGGCTTCGGTTACCGGGTCGAGTACGTCGACGAAGTGGTTCAGGACGGCTCGGGGGCGCCGGTCCCGCTGCGGGGCGGCGCCAAGATCCGCATCATCGTGCAGGCCATGGCGGCGACCGGCTTCCCCGCGTCCTCGCCCGAGTTGGCCAATGTCTCCGGCTACACGACGTTCCGGCAGGTCGCCGGGGCAGGTGCGTTCGAAGGCCAGACCACCATCGGGCTGGGTGTGCGGGCTCGCCTGCCGTTCCGGGTCTTCACGCTGCCGCTGGACGGCGGCGGCACCCGACTGGTCACCGACGTGGCCCATTCCTGGTAGTTCACCGGGGCGGGGCGGTCGTCCGGCCGTCCCGCCCCACCCCTCTCAGCCCGGCCCACCAGCGGGTATGTGCTCAGCGGGTATCTGTCGTACCCGTACGGCAGGATGCGGTCAAACCAAGGAGGGGTCATGATCGGGAAACTTGACAAGGTGGTGCTCGACGCACCGGATATCGTCCGCCTGTCCGCGTTCTACCGAGAGCTGACCGGCTGGGTGGAGTCGGACGTCGACGATCACTGGATCACGCTGGATACGGCCGACGGCTGGCAGATCGGTCTGCAACTGGCGCCGAACCATCGGCCGCCGCAGTGGCCCGGGCAGGCTCGGCCGCAGCAGGCCCACCTCGACCTGCGGGTGCCCGACCTCGAGGCCGGCCTCGACCGGGTCATCAAGCTCGGTGGGGCGCTGCTCAACAAAAACGAGTCCTGGTACACGGTGGCCGACCTGGCCGGGCATCCGTTCGATCTGTGCCTGAACGCCGACGATCCGAACATCACGCTCATGGGCGTGATGCTCGACTGCCCGGACGCCAAGACGCTGAGCGCGTTCTACGCCGAGTTGCTCGGCAAGCCGGTGACCTACGAGGGCGACGGTGTCGCGATGATCGGCAACGACGGCGAGCAACCGGTGCTGTTCCAGCAGGTGGCCGACTACACGCCGCCGCGCTGGCCGGACCCGGCCTACCCGCAGCAGTACCACCTCGATGTGCTGGTCGACGATCTCGATACCAGCGAGCGGGCGGTGCTCGCCCTGGGCGCCACCAAGATGGACGCCGGCGGGCAGACCTTCCGAGTCTTCACCGACCCGGCCGGCAAGCCGTTTTGCCTCACGCGCTCCGCATAGCTCTAGCCGGGCCACATGCCGGCGGCCATTACGTCGCCTCTCGCAGGGCCCGCCGCCGGCTCAGGCGGTCAGGTGGCGCTTGGTGATCCGTCCGTCAAAGCGCTTGTCGATCACCCAGCCGATGCACTGCGACAGGTCGGCCCGCGCCGTGGGCTCAAGCGCTCTCCAGCACGCGGCGACCCGGGCTTAGCCCCGCGAGCGCGGCCAGGTCATCGATCGCCGCAGGGGAAAACCGAGCCAGGCGATCATAGAGCCCGGCATCCTCGGTGAACGTTTCCCGCAGCCGTTCCCCGATCGCCTAGCGCCACCCGCGGAAGCTAGGCACGCCGCGAACCCGTGTCAAGGCGGGCTGTCGATAAGCGCTTGACTCCTGGTCAACAAGCCGGGCGGGTCCCAGACATCCAGTCGGCGGGTTTTGCATACGGAATTTTATTTCGGGTGCCAGTGGTGTCGGTTGACGCACCGGCAGGGGAGTAGCGTCCCTGCGGCGTGTGACCAATGTGTTATGTATCAGTTGCGACAGGTATAGGGTTTTTGCTCGTGACCTGCATAAACTAGATCCCTCGCGACGCGGTTGGGGGATGTGTGTGCCGCGGTCGTGGTCAAGCGATGGGAGATGAGATGTCCGTGCCTGATCACGACGCCGGGCGCTACCGACGCCTTGATCTGGCCATTGGGGTGTTCCAATGCATGGGAAGCGTTCTTGCGGTATACAGTGGTCCGATTCTCAGACTCCCCTTGCTAGTGCAACTGGCCATATTCTTGGGCGTCACCGTTTTGGACATCGTCCTGGTATTTACCATCGGGTCCCACGCCTTCAGAACGCGATTTCGGCGGATGCTGTCGGTGGTCTGGGGTGCCCTGAAGTGGATGGCACTCGGCGTGCCGGGCGTGATTCTTGCCATAGCCGTCTTCGTCGTGGTTGCGGTCATACAGTTCTGGGTGTC
>CALAED010000094.1 GCA_937891035.1 uncultured Thermomonosporaceae bacterium
AGTCATTGGATGAGGAGCCACCCACGGCAGCTTTCCCTGTGCGGCCAACCAGCAGCTGAACACCAAGATTTCCACCGACGAAAAGCAGCTCTACACCATCACCCGCAAACTCGGCCTGCCGGAAGCCGTGGGTCGCTGTACAACCCTCGAGTCCTTGCGACGCTCACCTTTCTGCGCAGCACCGGCTTATAACGCGCCACGCCCGCAATGCTGGACGCCTTGGCTTCGTGGCCGTCACAGCGCACTCGTGCCAATGATCGGATCACCGGCGGCGGTCGCCACTGCCGGATGCGACCATGGCCGCGCGGACCGCTTCGGGGGAACGGGCGACCGCGGCGGTGCCGTCGTCGGCGGTGATGATCGGTCGTTGGATCAGCGCCGGATGTGCGGCGAGGGCGTCGATCCAGCGTGGCCGGGCGGCGTCGTCTCGCGGCCACGACGCCAACCCCAGATCCGCGGCGATCGGTTCGCCGAGGCGGGTGATGTCCCATGGCTCCAAGCCCAGGCGCGCCAAGACCTCCACAAGCTCCTGGGCGGTTGGCGGCTGTTCCAAGTAGTAGCGGATGGTGTAGCTGGCGCCTTCGGCGTCGAGCAGGGTCAGCGCGGACTGGCACTTCGAGCACTCGGGGTTGATCCAGATTTCCATATCGCTCCATCCGTGCGGATGCGGTCGGGCAGGATCGTGACGACCTCGATCCAGCATCCCAGCGACTCGACGGTACCCGCACAGAAACGAAACCTCATCGCGAATGGGTCCGCTGGGCGCAGGCTCGTAAGCTGACCGCAGCCACGTCTGTTGATGCCGATTCAACGACGCTGGCATCCAACCGTCCGCATACCGAGCCTGCTGGGAGAAATAACGATGATGGGGCTTGATCAAGACCGAATGCCGGTTCGGTCTACCTTGGTGACCTCTGTCGCTAGTGGCCTCATCGTCGCGGTAATCCTGAAGGCGTTTAGTACCGGCATGGCGAATAGCGCCGTGCTCATGTGGTTCGCACTGAGTGCCGTTGGCGTCGCGGCGGCTGCTTGGTTCGCGGGATCGGCGCTTCTTCGGATCCACAAGCGCCACGCACGAGCGTTCGTGATGACCTCTGCGTTCAGCCAGAAATACTACTTGGCCGAGTTTGTGCAGCGCATGCACAGCTCGCTCGATCATGACGGCATCGACTTAGTGCTCAAGGTGCCCGACCGCGACTACGACGCCAGCGCTCTATCGCGCCACCTGCGAAGGCTTCTCGAGAGGCGCCATGACTACATCGGCGGTGTCATCATGGCCACCGAGGTGCACCGGCTCCGCGATGACCTAGTGATGTTCTGCCGAAGGTCGCGACTGCCTCTCGTGTTCACTGATATCGAGCCATTCGACGAAGAGCACGAATACCCCGAGAACACGGCATACATCGGATACGACACAGGCCAACTCGGCGAGCTTGCCGGAAGATGGCTAGTCAGGAAGTTGCGTGACAAGACCCGCCCGCAGGTCCTCATCATCGCCAGTCATGAACACAGCGCCCGGCAGCAGCACTGCGAACAGATTCTGCGTTCGGCATTACCTGATGTGAGCATCACAACCAACGATGGATGCGAGTTTAACCGCTCGCGTGCTTACGACGCCGTACGCGCGCACATCCGGCAGCTCGACGCTGCGCACCGCCTGGACGCGATTTTCTGCACCAACGACGAAATGGCGCTGGGGGCCGTCGACGCCCTGTCATCGCTTCCGTCGCCCACCACCGACGCCACCATCGTGATCGGTATCGACGGCGTACTTGAGGCCCGAGCCCTCATCGACACGGGAAACAGCCCCCTGCGGGCGACGGTCGTCCAGAACACACAGCGCCTCGCCGGCAGCATCGCCGAGCTGCTCCAAAGGATGCGCGGTGACGGTCCTGTCAAAAAGCGAACGATTCTGGACGCTGAAATCCACGAGGCCACCTAGAAGTATGTGTTGCCGGCCGGCCTCGACCATGGCCGCCTCGGTTGGAAAGCACCCAGAGAGACGCGGGTGTCCGCCACTTGGCCAGTCGCTAGCCGGGGGCGAGGGGGCATCTCGCGAAGCCGCCAGGCAGAGCGCCCGGCACGGCGTCGAGGGACCGTTGCTCGTCGCTATTTCAGCAGCTGGCGGGCCATGACGACGCGCTGGATCTGGTTGGTGCCCTCATAGATCTGGGTGATCTTGGCATCGCGCATCATGCGTTCGACCGGATAGTCCTTGACGTAGCCGTAGCCGCCGAGGAGCTGGACGGCGTCGGTGGTGATCTCCATGGCGGCGTCGGAGGCGTAGCATTTCGCGGCCGAGGACATGAAGGTCAGCTCGGGGACGTGTGCGCCGTTCATGGCGCGCTCGGACTTGGCCGCGGCGTGGTAGGTGAGCTGGCGGGCGGCCTCCAGCTTCATGGCCATGTCGGCGAGCATGAACTGCACGCCCTGGAAGTCGGCGACCGGCCGGCCGAACTGGCGGCGTTCCTTGACGTACCCCTTGGCATGGTCGAGGGCGCCCTGGGCGATGCCCAGCGCCTGGGCGGCGATGGTGATGCGGGTGTGGTCGAGGCAGGCCAGGGCGGTCTTGAAGCCGGTGCCCTCGGCGCCGATGATGCGCTCGGCGGGGATCCGCACGTTGTCGAGGATGACCTGGCGGGTCGGCGAGCCCTTGATACCGAGCTTCTTCTCGGGCGGACCGAAGCTGACCCCCGGGTCGTTCTTCTCTACGACAAAGGCGGAAATGCCGCGTGCGCCCTGAGACGGGTCGGTGACGGCCATCACCGTGTAGTAGTCCGACGCGCCCGCGTTCGTGATCCACATCTTGGTGCCATTCAGCACCCAGTCGTCGCCGTCGCGCGTCGCCCGGGTCTTCATCGAGGCGGCGTCGCTGCCCGCCTCCGGCTCGGACAACGCGTAGGAGAACATGGCGTCACCGCGCGCGACGGGGGCGAGATAGCGTTTCTTGAGCTCATCGGAGCCGGACAACAGCAGCGGCACGGTGCCGAGCTTGTTCACCGCCGGGATCAATGACGACGACGCGCAGGCCCGCGCGACCTCTTCGATGACGATCACGGTGGCGAGAGCGTCGGCGCCGGCGCCCCCGTACGCCTCCGGGATGTGCACGGCATGCAACTCGGCCTGTTTCAACGCCGCGTACGCCTCATCGGGGAAGCGGCTCTTCGCGTCGACCTCGGCCGCATACGGGGCGATCTCGGCTTCAGCGAGGTCGCGGACCGATTGGCGGAGCATCTCGTGCTCTTCGGTCGGCTCATAGGGAGGGGCGGGGCGATCGGGGTCCATGCCTTGATGCTACCGACCAGTACCCTCTTGAGTGATTCCTGGCCTGGGTACAGGGACAGACACTGGGAAGGAGATCAGTGAGCCATCGCCTGACGGTCATCGGCACCGGCTATCTCGGGGCGACTCACGCCGCCTGCATGGCGGATCTGGGGTTCGAGGTGCTCGGGCTCGACACCGACGAGGAAAAGATCGCGCGGCTGTCCGCCGGCGAGCTGCCGGTCTTCGAGCCGGGCCTCGAGCACGTGCTGCGGCGCAACCTCGCGGCCGGCAGACTGCGGTTCACGACGTCGTACGACGAGGTCGCCGAGTTCGGTGACGTGCACTTCCTGTGCGTCGGCACGCCGCAGAAGGCGAACGAGTACGCCGCCGATCTGTCCTTCCTCGACGACTCGATCACCGCGCTGGCGCCGCGGCTGCGCCGGGCCTGCCTCGTGGTAGGGAAGTCGACGGTGCCGGTGGGCACCGCCGAGCGACTGTCCCGGCTGCTGACCCGGCTGTCGCCGGCCGGTGCGGACGCCGAGCTGGCGTGGAACCCTGAGTTCCTGCGCGAGGGCTTCGCCGTCGCCGACACCTTGCGTCCGGACCGCATCGTGGCCGGAGTGCGCTCGGACCGGGCGGAGAAGATCCTCCGCGAGGTGTACGCCCAGATGCTCGCCGGCGGCACGCCGTTCATCGTCACCGACTACCCGACGGCTGAGCTGGTCAAGGTGGCCGCCAACGCGTTCCTGGCGACCAAGATCTCGTTCATCAACGCGATGGCCGAGGTATGCGAGGCATCCCATGCCGACGTGACGATGCTGTCTGAGGCGCTGTCGTACGACGACCGGATCGGCGGCAAGTTCCTCGGCCCCGGGCTCGGCTTCGGCGGCGGCTGCCTGCCCAAGGACATCCGCGCCTTTATGGCGCGCGCCGGCGAGCTGGGCGTCGACCAGGCGCTGTCCTTCCTGCGCGAGGTCGACGCGATCAACATGCGCCGCCGCGTCCGCATGGTCGACCTCGCCCGCGGCCTGCTCGGCGGCTCGTTCATCGGCCGTACGGTGGGGGTGCTCGGCGCCGCCTTCAAGCCCAACTCCGACGACGTACGCGACTCGCCCGCGCTTGAGGTCGCCGCGACGATCCGCTCGCAGGGCGGCAAGGTCACCGTGTACGACCCGAAGGCACTCGCCAACGCCAAACGCGTCCATCCTGAGCTGGACTTCGGCAACTCGGCGCACGAGGCCGCCCGCGACGCGCACGTCGTCCTGCTGCTCACCGAGTGGCCGGAGTTTCGCGACATGGACCCCGACGAGCTCGGGCAGATCGTCGCGGAACGCAACATCGTCGACGGCCGCAACGCGCTGGATCCGGAGCGCTGGCGGTCCGCCGGCTGGCATTACCGCGCGCTTGGCCGCCCCTAGCCCACCGCCGGGAACAGGCGGCGGGTGCGGCGCGCTGTTAGTGAACATGGGTGATCGATACGCCGACATCGGCGTCATCCGACGGCTGCTGACCGAATCGAAGACCTGGGCATTCGTCGGGCTGCGGAACAATCCGGGCCGGACGGCCTATGACATGGCCGAACTGCTGAAGGCGCGCGGCAAGCGCATCGTGCCCGTCCACCCGGACGCCGAGGACGTGCTGGGCGAGCCCGGGTACACCGCGCTGGACGAGGTGCCGTTCCCCGTGGATGTCGTCGGCGTCTACCGGCGGTCCGCGCACGCGGGCGCCGTGGTCGACGAAGCGATGAGAGCCGGCGCCGGGGCCGTGTGGCTGCCGCTCGACGTCATCGACGAGGTGGCGGCGCGCCGGGCCGCCGACGCCGGCCTCGACGTGGTCATGAACCGCTGCCCCGCGATCGAATGGGCCAAACTGGATCTGCCGCGCTGACGGAGTTGCGGCGAGCCGGCTACTTACAGAGTTTCTGGGTGGCGGTGCTGGCCTGGATGCCGTTACCACCGCCCTGGCCGGGCTGAGCGGCGCCGAAGGCCGGGGCCAGCACCGTGACCTTTTTGGCGCCCTTCCAGGACGAGCCCACGATCACCTCGATCGTGGCGCCGAGTGACGTGCTCCGCTTGAGCCGCGCACCCGGGATGGCGGCGGCGAGCGTCCTCGCCGAGTCCGCCCTGGCCGGTCCGTACTGGATGACGGTCGCCTTGCGGCCGGTGGTCTTCGCCGTGCCCGGCACCACGACCGCCCCGAAACCGGCCGCGCGCAGTTGCCCGGCCGCCCTGCGGGCGAGCCCCGGCGTGCCGACGCCGTTCAACACCCGGACGGTGATCTTGTTCGGCGGCACGGTCAGCCCTTGCTGCTGCCTGCCGCCGGGCGGCGTAGCGGTGGCCGATGCCGCGGGAGCGGGCGCGGGCGGCCTGATGACCGGTCGATCCTTCTTGATCTGGTCGAACAGCGCGCCGGCCGCGCGGCCGTCCCACAGCACGGTGGACTGCGGCGCCGACCCGCCGAAGGAGGCGACGTGGCCGGCGTTGGCCAGCGGCACATCGGCGAAGACGACGCTGTCGGTGGTCAGGTCACGTAGCTGCCTGGCCAGCGGATTGGCGTTCTTGGCTAGGTCGGGGTCGACGCGCACGCTCTTCAGTGAGGCGTTCAGGAACCTGGTGAACTTGATCGGGTCGGCCACCGTCGACGTGCTGAGGGCCTGGTGCATCATCGCGGCCATGAACTGCTGCTGGCGGCCGATGCGCGACAGGTCGCTGCCGCCGGTGAGGCTGTAGCGGGCGCGGGCGAAGGCGAGGCCCTCGATGCCGTCGAGATGGTTCTTGCCCGCGGGCAGCCGCAATCCCGACCTCGGGTCGTTGATCGGCTGCTCGGTGCAGACCGTGACTCCGCCGAGCGTGTCCACCATCTTGACGAAACCGAGGAAGTTCACCTCGACGTAGTGATCGATCCGGATGCCGGTGGCCCGTTCGATCGTCTTGACCGTCAGCGACGGGCCGCCGAACTGGTAGCTCCAGGTCAGCTTGCCCGGGCGGTCGGGGACATGGGCCCCCCGCGCGCCCTCCGAGCCGTTCGAGCGATGGGCCGGGATGGTCACGAGCGAGTCGCGTGGCAGGTTGACGATGGTCACCTTGTCGTGCTGGGCCGACAGATGGAGCAGCATCATCGTGTCCGAGCGGGCGCCTTCGTCGCGGCCCAGATGCATCCGGGAGATCTGCTCGCGGGACAACCCCTCACGCCGGTCCACCCCGGTGATCAGGATGTTCATGGCGCCCTCGGGGCCGGTGCCCGGCCGGTTGCCGAGCCCCTGGAACGGGTCGACCTTCTTGACGCTGTCGGTCACATAGCCCTGGAACGCCCAGGCCACGCCGGAGGTGGCCAGCACGATCCCGGACATCACCGCGGACACGGTGAGCGTGCGGCGCTTCTTGCGGATGTCCCTGGCACTGCGCGGCCCCGGCGGCCCCGGGGCACTCGGCGAACCCGGCGACGCCGAGCCGGGGCCCGAGCCCGAGGCGGCGTGCCTGCGGCGCCGCCCCACCGGCACCCGCTGCGCGCGCGCGCCGTCGATCGCGACCCCGTCGACGTCCCCGTCGATCGCCAGGTCGTCGCCCACCAAGTCGTCGCCGGCCAGGTCGTCGCCCGTCGAACGTCCGCCGTGGCGTGGACGGAAGTACCGTTCGAAGGGGTCCGAATCGTCCACCTGCTGCCGCCCTCTCGCCGCCCCCGAGCACGGCGCCGCCCAAGTACGTGAGTAAAAGACGGCGGAAGCCGTACGATCGTTGCCTGAGACCTGGATAAGTACAGTAGCGTGACGCCGAGATGAATCCGTCATCCCACGCCCAGAACGCGACCGACCGCACCACCTGGCCGGCGGTTTCCCTCGTCATGCCCGTCCTCAACGAGGAACGGCATCTGACGGACGCGGTGCGGGCCATCCTGGCCCAGGACTACCCCGGCGAACTCGAGGTGGTGCTCGCCGTCGGGCCGTCCAAGGACCGCACGCAGGAGATCGCGGAGAAGCTCGCCGCCGACGACCCGCGCGTCATCATCGTGGCCAACCCATCCGGCCGCACGCCGCAGGGCCTCAACATCGCGGTCAAGGCCTCGCAATACTCCATCGTGGTCCGGGTGGACGGCCATTCGCTGCTGCCGCCCGACTACGTACGGGTCGCGGTCGAGACCATGGAAGAGACCGGCGCCGACAACGTCGGCGGCATCATGGCCGCCGAAGGGGTCACACCCTTCGAGAAGGCCGTGGCGCGCGCGATGACCTCGAAGATCGGGGTGGGTAGCGCACCGTTCCACGTGGGCGGCGGGGCCGGCGAGGTCGAGACCGTCTATCTCGGCACGTTCCGGCGCAGCGCGCTCGACCGCGTCGGCGGCTACGACGAGACGTTCGTCCGCGCCCAGGACTGGGAGATGAACCACC
>CALAED010000095.1 GCA_937891035.1 uncultured Thermomonosporaceae bacterium
GGCTTCGCGCCGCTGTACGACGGGGTCTGGGTCTCGCCCCGGGTGCCCGCCGGCGCGGCCGAGCACGTGCTCGGCGAGCTCGACGTAACCGGCGCGACGGTCTTCCGCAGCGCCGGCGGCATCCGCGGGCGATCGCCGATCGCGGCATGGGACCTCGCCGACCTGCGCACCGCCTATGAGGACTTCATCGCCAAGTTCGAGCCGCTGCTGTCCCGCATTCGACTGGGCAGCGTGGGCACGACGGACGCGCTGCTCGCGCGCACGAGCGTGATGGACACCTGGCGCGTCTTTCCCGGCCTTGACCCCGAGCTGCCCGCCGAGGTGCTGCCCGCCGACTGGCCGCGCACCCGCGCGCGTGAGGTGTTCGTCGAGGTCTACGACACGCTCGGCCCGCTCGCCGAGATCCGGATCCGGCAGGTGCTCGGCGAGTTCGCCACCGACCTCGCCGATTTCGTCCGGCACCATACGACACGCAGCGTCGTCAGGACCGGCTGAGCGGACGCCGGTCGAGCCGATGTGCGGCGACATCAATATCAGACGGATTGCGCCAGCCCGTCACGACTACTGTCTTCTTTTGGTGCGGGCGAAGTGCGGTCCCGGCGCTTTTTCGTCGGACTTTATCGGCGATTGTTGACGGTCAACAGCGGTCAGGCCACCGATGCCCCCGGTGACCCGTAGGTGGCGGGGACCGCATCGACGGGCATGATGCCTTCTACCGGCGCCCGCTCTTTCGCGCTCACCGTCCCACCCCGCCCCGAGGTCTACCCGATGAGATTCAGTAAGGCCGCCATCCCACTGGGACTGGCCTGGTCGTCGCCCTTCTGCCGCTGGCAGGGCCCGCTGGCCGAGATGAGCAGCGTCGATCTGGCCGTCGACGTGACCGCCCGCGCGCTGGGCGCGCGGGGTCTCGCGTCGGACGAGATCACCCACTATGTCCTGGGCACCACCGTGCCGCAGCTCACCTCGTTCTACGGGGTCACGACCATCGCCCGCCGCCTGGGCGCGCCGCTCGCGACCGGTCCCACCATCGCGCAGGCCTGTGCCACCTCGGCCGCCTGCGTGCGGGCCGCGGCCACCGAGGTGGAGCTGGGCGCGCACGAGGTCACCCTCGCGCTGACCACCGACCGGACCAGCAACGGCCCGGTCCTGCTGTTCCCGGCCCCGTCGCGGCCGGGCGGGGCGCCGGACAGCGAGCACTGGGTCAACAGCCCGATGACCTGCGATCCGACGACGGGCCAGTCGATGCTCGACACCGCGGAGAACGTGGCGGCCGACGGCGGCTTCACCCGCACGGAGATCGACGAGGTGACCCTGCTGCGCTATGAGCAGTACGAGTCCGTGCGCGTACGGCCCTATTTGGTGCCGGTGCACGTTCCCGGCCGCAAGGGCGCGACCACCGTGGTCGACGCCGACAGCGGCGTGCACGAGACCACCGCCGCCGGCCTGGCCAAGCTGGCGCCGGTCAAGCCGGCGGGGGTCATGACGTACGGGTCGCAGACGCATCCGGCGGACGGTACGGCGGGAATCGTCATCACCACGCCGGAGCGGGCCATGGAGCTGAGCGGCGGCAAGGGGATCGCCCGGGTGCGGTCGGTCGAGTTCGCCCGGGTGGCCGGCGCCATGATGCCCAAGGCGCCGGTCCCCGCCGCGCTCGCGGCGCTCGCGGACGCCGGCCTCGGCATCGCCGACATCGACGTGGTCACCACGCACAATCCGTTCGCGGTGAACGATCTGTGGTTCGCCCGCCAGACCGGCTTCCCGCTCGACCGGATGAACCCCTACGGCTGCAGCCTCGTCTACGGCCACCCGCAGGCCCCGACCGGCGCGCGCGCCATCATCGAGCTGATCGCCGCGCTGGTCGAGCGGGGCGGCGGCCGCGGCCTGTTCACCGGATGCGCGGCGGGCGACACGGCGGGCGCCGTCGTCGTGGAGGTCTGATGAGCCGGCCCGCTACAGCGCGTGCGTGGACAGCGCTCCCGGGCGCCGGCCGCCGACGCCGGGAAGCAGGTCGAGTCGCAGCGTGTACGGGTTGAGCTGGTAGGGCATCCGCCGGGCCGGGTCGAGGACGGCGCCGAGCGGCCGCACACGGCAGTCGCCGAGGAACTCGGCGAGCGCCGCGGTGCCGAGCACGAGCGACATGGCCCGGCCGGGGCAGCTCATCGGCCCGTGCCCGAACTGGTTGAACGACCAGTCGCCGACGGCGGCGCCGCCGGGCAGCCAGACGTCGGGGGCGAACCGGTCGGCGAAGTCGTGGTACCTGCGGTCCCTGTGGTGGAAGACCGGATAGACCAGCACCTTGGTGTGCGCCGGCACGGCGGTCCCGTTCCACCGGGTCTCCACGACGCTGATCCGGGAGATCTGCGGCGTGGTCGGCCACAGCCGCATGGCCTCCTGCAGACAGCCGGTCAGCCGCGGCAGCGCGGCGACGCCCTCCGGGGTCGTGGTGTCGCGGCCCGCCAGTTCCTTGTCGAGGTGACGGCGCTGCTCTGGATGGGCCGCGATCAGCGCCAGCGCCCGGTAGACGTTGACGGCGAGGGTGTCTTGGATCCCGGACAGCCACTGCGGGATCTGGCCGACCGGACAGCTCGCCGCGTCCTGGGGCGCCTGCGCGAACAGACCCGCCAGGCTGCCCGGCTCCGCCACGGCCACGTGGCCGATGACGTGGGCCATGAACCGATCAAGCCGCGCCTGCGTCGCGACCGAACGCCGGGCCGGCGCCCGGTTCGCGTCCCGCGTGAGCTCGTCGAGCAGGCAGCTCACGGCGACGTCGTCGCTGGCGCCGTCGCCGAGCACGACGCGGCGGGCGATCCGCTCGAAGGCGCGCCGGAACGTCGGCCAGTCGAGCGCCGTCGGCCGCCGACGGGAGCGCCGCCCGGCCGGCGACAGGGCGGCGGCGGTGCGGTCGTCGATGAGGGAGGCGATCTCCTCCCGGCACACCGCGAGCAGCCGCGGCCCGCACTCGCCGATCCCCGCGCCGAGCACCGCGTCGGTGAAGTTCCGGCGGCTGGTGCGTTCCCCGCCTCGGGAGATGGCCAGCCCGTTCGGCTGGTATACCGACATGCCCCGCTTCTTATCGATCGGGTCGGCGGCGAACTCGCGGGCCGAGTCCTCCAGGACGCGCCGTACGTCCGCGCGGGACAACACGAGCAGGGCGGGTTCGCCGAGCTCGCGCACCCATACCGGGCCAGGACCGTGGTCGCGGCGCAGCCGGGCGAGCCGGATGATCGCCCGGCCGTCGGCCCCGGCCCGCGTGGCGGCGGCGACCACGCCCGGCCGCCGGGCGTACCTACCCTGCGCCAGCAGCGGAAGCACGACGTCGAGATTGAACACGAGGTTCTCGGCGATGGACAGGCCGGGCAGGCCGGGCAGCCCGGGCAGGGCGGGCCGTCCATGCGGGCCGGTTCGGGTGCTGGACCAGGACACAGCGGGTTACGTGCCCTAGGCATTCATAAAGTAGCGTCAAGCGTTTGCTCGTTCTCGGTCAGCAATATCAGGGAGACACGATGCCGAAGCCGCCGGTGCGCCCGCTCCAGCTGTTCGCGATCGACGGGCTGCTGACCGAAGAAGAGCGCGCGATCCGCGCCACGGTCCGCGAGTTTTGCGATCGCGAGCTGCGCCCGCACGTCGCCGACTGGTTCGAGGCCGGCACGATGCCGGCACGCGAGGTGGCCGGGCTACTCGGCGGGCTCGGGCTCCTCGGCATGCACCTGAAGGGGTACGGGTGCGCCGGCACGAACGCCGTGTCCTACGGCCTGGCCTGCTTCGAGCTGGAGGCGGTCGATTCGGGGCTGCGCAGCCTGGTGTCGGTGCAGGGATCGCTCGCGATGTACGCCATCTGGAAGTACGGCTCCGCCGAGCAAAAAGAGCAATGGCTGCCCGCGATGGCGGCGGGGGAGCGGCTCGGCTGCTTCGGCCTCACCGAGCCCGACTTCGGCTCCAACCCGGCGGGCATGCGGACCACGGCCAAAAGGGAGCCGGGCGGCGACTGGGTGCTGACCGGCACCAAAATGTGGATCACCAACGGGTCGGTGGCCGACGTCGCCGTCGTGTGGGCCCGCACCGAGGAGGGTATTCGGGGCTTCCTCGTGCCGGCCGACGCGCCTGGGTTCAGCGCCCCCGAGATCAAGCGGAAGCTGTCGCTGCGGGCCAGCGTGACCAGCGAGCTCGTCCTCGACGGCGTACGG